>NZ_JAJBNQ010000017.1:0-96020 GCF_020538025.1 Blautia sp. MSK17_66 | reverse complement strand
GTTTGGATGCTGCATAACACATATGCCCTATGATATTGGAATATTCCTGACTGATCTTTATGGATGTTTTATGTGACAGCAACATTTCCATTCTCCTTCTGATTGATAGTTTTTATTATGTTTATATCATAGCACAAAATGCTCTTGCTTTTCAACGCATATCTGACCTACTTTCTTTTGAAAACAAATACAAGAATCAGGAGATATAAGAAATCAATTTTTTGTTGTTATATTTTTTGTGCGGATACGCACAATCCTGCGCTTTCATCTCGGTAATTGAATTGCCGAGGATTCCCGCTTATTATCCTAAAAGAGCTGTTGAACCTCCAGCAGAAAGGAGGTGCGTTTCGTGGAAGAAATACTCGTCACATTTCTTGTCTCCGTGATAGCAAACGTAGTTAGCTACTACATATGCAAATGGCTGAGCGGCAGACGATAAACAGCAGCAGCCTAAATGAAACAGCTCACCATAACGAGCAAGAAAGCCCCCAGAGCTGCAACTCTGAGGGCTTTTGTTTTGCTTCATGGAATCTCGTCACATTCCTTAGCTGTTATTAGCATATGCTATTATCACAAAAAAGTCAACTCTAAATTTTCTATCAGATTCCAAGTTTTTCTTTCATGTAATCTACCGGAGTATCTTTTCCAGTGTAAAGTTTGATAGCGATCAGTGCCTGGAACAGCATCATGCTCATACCATTGTAAACTTTTTCACAGCCGGCTTCTTTTGCCTGTTTCATCATAACAGTTTCGCGTGGTGCATAAACAGTATCTGTTACGATCAGGTCTTTCTTGAAGTAGGATGGATCCGGAATGTTGGAAAGGTCTTCCAGCGGATGCATTCCCACACCTGTTGCATCACAAAAAATATCTGCTGCATGCATTTTTTCTTTGAGAAGTTCAAGATCTCCCAGATCATTCATGGTAGCCTTGCAGTTTGTATTTTTGTTGATCAGATCTACGATCTCTTCTCCACGGCTGTAGAATTTATCTTTAATGTTGAAAATTTCCATCTCGGCAATTCCATCAAGAGCTCCACGTACAGCGATTGCAGTTGCAGCTCCGCCGGTTCCGATCAGAACCATTTTCATTCCTTTAAAATCAATACCTTCTTCTGTAAGACCCTGCCAGTATCCCATACCGTCAGTATTGTAACCTTTGAGCTTACCGGTAACCTGTCCGTTTTCGTCACGCATATTTACAACTGTGTTGATAGCACCGCATAATTTGGCAGCTTCATCAACTTCGTCCAGATATTTGTGAACAACTGTTTTGTTCGGCATGGAGATGTTGGATCCAAGCATTTTGAGAGCACGAATACTCTGAACAGCATCTTTAAGAGAATCGTTATCTACTTCGAATGCAAGCTGGATAACATCGTCACCGTTTTTATCGTATGCAAGGTTATGAGTTGTCGGTGACTGTGTATGACGGATCGGGTAAGCCATTAATCCTACTAATTCTGTATGTCCTGTAATGTTCGGCATGATTTTTCCTCTTTTCTTAAATGAATTCTATTTACTTTGTCAGTTATTCAAGTGGTTCCAGGTGCAGAAAGCCCTGAGATTCCAGTACGTTCAGCACAGCACGGCCTTCCATGGTACCTTCCATGATACGGCGGGCACGCACAGAATCACCGATGGTGTATACATAAGTATCTGTATCCTTGAATGCCTCTTCGATCTGCGGAAGTACCGGGTTGTTGGAGCGCATTCCAAGACAGTTGAATCCGAAGTCGAATTCCAGATCCTTGATCTGTCCATCCGGAAGTTTTACTGTGAATGCGTTTTCCTTAACTTCCTGAAGTGCTGTATTCACATACTCTCTGACACCATATTTGTCGTGTGTCTCGCGCATGGAACATTTGGTGATCGGATCCGCAAGCATACCAATCTGCGGCAGCATATCTACGATCGTACACTCTGCTCCACGAGGTGCAAAATATTCGATCACGTCAAGTCCTACGGAGCCTCCGCCGACTACAACGACCTTCTTGCCCTGACAGGCTTCATCCGGATATTTTCCGGCATTCAGGTTATTGATCATATCAAAAATGGTAGCTACATTTCCGGCCTCAATATTTTCTTTAAGACCCTTGATCGGTGGAACAAGCGGCACAGAACCAGTTGCATTTACAACGATATCCGGTTTGAACTGCCTGATCTTTTCAACAGTTGCATCTGTGTTCAGGAAGATATAAAGATTCTTCAGTCTTGCAGCACGGGCTTCCAGATATTTCGGGAAGTCTTTCATTCTGGTCTTGCTCGGAAGATCTGAAATAAAGGTAGAAAGACCTCCAAGATGATCCTTTTTCTCCAGAACAAAAACATTACAGCCCACTTCTGCTGCTGTACATGCAGCTTCCATTCCTGCTGTACCACCACCAACAACGACAACATTACAGTTCTTGTTGACTTTGAGTGCTTTATAAATATCACCTTCCGGTACTGCCGGGTTTACAGTACAACGGATCGGACGGTTGACACCGATACGGTTTCCGGCACATCCGACGTTGCAGGAGATACATTTACGAAGGAAATCTTCCTCTCCGTTCTCAACCTTCTTAACCCAGTTCGGCTCTGCAATAAGGCCACGTCCCATTCCGACGATATCTACGTCACCACTCTCAAGTACTTTCTCTACTACCTTCGGGTCACGGTAGTTACCTGCATTAATAACCGGTTTTCCAAACTTGTCTTTCACAGCTCTTGACATATAGGATCTCCATCCATCCGGAAGGAAATTGGAGTCGATCTGATACTGAAGAGATGGGTTCAGTCCACAGGAAACATCATACATATCTACAAATTCATCGAGATATTCCAGATATTCCAGTGTGTCCTCCAGAGTGTTTCCACCTGGTACTCTCTCTTCTGCTGAGATACGAACGATAATCGGGAACCACGGTCCTACGTTCTTACGAACTTCTTCGAGTACCATACGTGGGAAACGAAGACGGTTTTCTACAGATCCTCCGAACTCGTCTGTTCTCTTATTATAGTAAGGGGAGATAAACTGACTCATCAGATAAGAATGTCCGCAGTGGATCTCGATCGCATCGAAACCAATCGCCTGGACACGCTTTGCAGCCTCTCCGTATTTCTTAACAGTTGTAAGGATTTCTTCCTTTGTCATCGGACGCGGAACTTCTCCGCCGACCTTTGTCGGAATGTTGGAAGAAGAAACAGTTTCCATTCCGGTTCTTGCAGAAGAAGCAGAAGCTCCGGCATGGTTGATCTGAATTGCTACAGTAGCGCCATTCTTATGAAGGTTCTCTACCAGCTGATAATAACGCGGCATAAAGCTGTCGTGATCGATGCGGATCTGGCTTGTACCGTTGGAACCTGCCGGATATTCAATGTTGGCATTCTCCAGAATGATAAGGCCTGTACCTCCCTTTGCACGAAGAGAGTAATAATTCATATGACGGTTACTCATCTCGCCGCTTGTCTCACCGTAGTTGGTTCCCATAGGAGTCATAGCAATACGGTTTTTGATTGTTGTTCTTTTAATTGTTATGGGTTCAAAAATCTTTGGGTATTCACTCTTCATGAAATAATCTCCTTATTCATTAACATCATATTCATAACACGAGTGGCCATCCTTTGTTTGTGACACCTTTATCATAACTCTTTGTATTAAAAATTAACAATATCTTTCAAATAAATTTTTGATACGTTTTCGGTATCATTTGCATTCTCTGCCTGCTGTTCTTTCATATATGTGATAAATCGTTCCACTGCCGGAAGACGGTATCGATCCTTCATCCAGAACATAAATACCTGACGGTAAATATCAAGTCCTGTTATCCTGTGTATCTTGATCCCCTCTGCACTCATAAGGATATCTGTCTGCGGCATCAGTGCGATACCGAAGTTTTCCCTTACCAGAGATACAATTGAATATTCATCCGGACATTCCACGATCGTATTTGGATTTACCTGATATTTCCTGTACAGATATTTCACATAGGTTCCCATCCAGGATGCCTGTTCATAACCGATCACAGGATAATGTCCCAGTTCTGCAAGCGGGATATCCTCCCTTCCGGAGATCGGATGTTCCTTTGGTGTTATGATTACCAGTTCCTGCGCACTGAGCGGAAAAAACTCCATGTCTTCCATCCTGAGATAGCCGCCGAAACCAACGTCCAGTTCACCTGTTCTGACCTTCTCTGCAATGGCCGGCGTGTGATTCTGCCAGAAATTAAAGACAACATTTTTGTTCTCTTTTTTATTCAGAAATTTACGGACGTTATGAGGAATATAATGCCCCGCAAGTGGAAAAATATAACCAATATCTATCTTGCCGCCATCAGAAGAAATTTCCTGCATCTTACCAACTGCCACATCGCAGTCCCCCGCGATCCGGTCTGCATGTTCCAGAAAAAGCTTGCCTGCCTTTGTAAGCGTTACTCCTCTGCCTTTTTTTTCAAACAGGGCAACCCCCAGTTCGCTTTCAAGAGACGCCATGGAGCGGCTCAGGGACGGCTGTGAAATATACAGTTCTTCCGCTGCCTGATGATAATTTTCCAGCCGTGCAACCTTCCTGAAATACAGAATCTGATTTAATGTCATGATTTCCTTCCTCTCTGCCAGATAGTTTTCTGCATCTTTATTATAAAGAAACATACTATTCCGGCTAACTTCACTTACATTATCTATGCGTTCATTAAATGTCCATAGTATACCACATTAATGCATTCAATGCATTGGTTTTTCGCTTTAAAAGCATTAGACTGTACGGATTGTACCTGTTAAAATACAGATAAATGTTATTTTTTTAACAGGCTTTTGATAAAAACCTGGCTTCAAAAAAGGCATTCATTGTTTGTGACAAAACAAAAAACAAAACACAAATATTTACAGGAAAAGGAGAGAACCATGAACAAAAAGTATCTGCCAAGTGCATTGATTCTGTACTTGAACTATTTTATCCACGGTGTTGGATGTTCTATCTTAGGACAGGCGGTTATTAAGGAAGCTCTGGCAACCGCATGGGGTGTGGAAGCCATGGCAATCACCGCAATCTCAGCAGCATTAGGTCTTGGACGACTGATCGCCCTTCCTTTTGCAGGACCTCTTTCAGACAAATTAGGACGCCGTATTTCCACAGCGATCGGAAGTGCTTCCTATGCAATCTATCTGATTGGTCTTGCCCTCGCATTTAACGCTGGAACAAACGGCGGCTACACCATTGCATATGTATGTGCTGTCATCGGCGGTATCGCAAACTCATTCCTCGACACTGGTATTTATCCGGCTGTTTCCGAGATCATCTACAAAGCTCCTGGCGTTGCCACAATGGGAATTAAATTCTTCATCGCAATCGCACAGATGCTTCTTCCATTTGTACTCGGTGCTTCTGTAGCTACAACTGCTGCCGGACTTACCTCCTACAACCGTTTATTCTACGGCTGCGGAATCATCTACCTTGTACTTTTTGTACTGGTATTCCTGTTCCCGCTTCCGGATGCTGACCAGAAAGCAGCCGGCAAGAAAGAAGGACTGATCGACAGTCTGAAACATACTCATTTCTCTTTTGAATCCGTCGCTATGATCCTGATCGGATTCACCTGCACAGGTACCTTCCAGTTATGGCTGAACTGTGCACAGAACTTTGCAAAAGAAAATGTAGGCTGGGCTGACCCGTCTATCATGCAGACCTACTACTCAGCAGGAACCCTGATTGCACTCGTTGTGACAGCACTGCTTACAAGAAAAATTAAAGATGTACGTTTCATCGTAGCTTATCCGGTTATCTGTCTTGCAACTCTGATCGTTGTACTTATGGGACAGAATCAGACCCTTATGATCGCAGGTGCCTTCATCATCGGATGGGCAGGTGCAGGTGGACTTCTGCAGATTGCTACCTCCGTATGCAATATGCTCTTCCCTAAGATCAAAGGAACTGTAACCGCACTCGTTATGATCGCATCTTCCCTTTGCAACTATACCATCCTGACAGCCGCATCCAAAATGCAGCCGGCTCAGGTTATGACTATGAACATCGTTCTTACAGCAATCGGCGTTGCACTCGGACTCTTTGTAAACATCCGTTACAAAAAAATGGTTGAACTTGCTGAAGCTGAGAATTAAAATGAGAACCAAAGGCGAAAAGTCCAAACATAAAACAGAAAGGATACCATCATGAATACAGTTAAAATCCGTGATATCGAAATCGGTGCAGGTTCACCGAAGATCATCGTTCCCATCGTTGGTGTTACAAAAACAGACATTATCGAAGAAGCCAAAACCTTTGATTCTATTCCTGTTGATGTTGTTGAATGGCGTGTAGACTGGTTTGAAGGTGTTTTTGATTTTGCACAGGTAGAAGATACTCTCAAAGATCTTCGTGCTGCTCTTGGCAATACTCCGATCCTTATGACATTCCGTACTTCCAAAGAAGGCGGTGAAAAAGCAATCGAGCCTGAAGCATACGCCGAACTTAACATCAAAGCAGCCCAGACCGGATATGTGGATATGATCGATGTAGAAATCTTCACAGGCGATGAGATTGTTAAGAAAATCATCGACGGTGCCCATGCCGCAGGAGTTAAGGTTGTTGCCTCCAACCATGACTTCTTCAAAACCCCTGCCAAAGCAGACATCATCTATCGTCTCCGCAAGATGCAGGATATGAATGCCGACATTCCAAAGATCGCAGTTATGCCTCAGAATAAGAAAGATGTCCTGACTCTTCTGGCCGCAACAGAAGAAATGACCACCAATTACGCTGACAGACCGATCATCACCATGTCCATGGCAGGCACTGGCGTTATCAGCCGTCTTTGCGGTGAAGTATTTGGCTCCTCCATGACTTTTGGTGCTGCAAAAAAAGCATCCGCACCGGGACAGATGGGAGTAAATGATCTGAATACAGTCCTCGGACTTCTTCACAACGCTATGTAATGACACCGCGGATTTATCCGCAGGTATCTTACTATCATACCTATATTTGCTTCTTGAACCCATCGGTATTTTTATTTAAAATAGAAATGCCGATGTTTTCATTTTACAGCAAATATCCATCAAATTTTTACTTAAGGGAGGTCATCCATGAGAAAAACACTTCACTGGCTGGACGAGAACCTCGAAGAATTTATCCTGGTCATCTTTCTGATCGCCATGACTCTGATCATGGGGATTCAGGTATTATGCAGATATGTTCTTGGAATGTCTCTGTCCTGGTCCGAGGAACTTACCAGATATCTGTTTATCTGGTGCGGCTTTTTGAGCGTCAGCTACTGCAGCAAGAAATGTCTTTCCATCAAAATCGAGCAGTTTGTTGCAATTTTTCCCCGCAGAGGTAAAGCACTCTTCAAGGTTGTAAACCACACCTTTGAGCTTATCTTCTTTATTTATATGATCCCGTTTGCCTGGTCCTATATGATGTCTTCTGTACACAGCGGACAGCTTTCTCCGGCATGCGGCATCCCTATGTACTACATCCAGGCAGCTCCATTTGTTTCTTTTATCCTGGTTGCTTTCCGCGTCCTGCAGCGCTGGACCATTGAATTCCGCGTGGCAAAAGGTGAAAATGTGTACGATCCGGCTCATCCGGAGCGGAATACACCGGAATCCTTTATCCAGGCAAATGCAGAAACTTCTGAGGGGCATGCTGTTGAAGCAGGTATTGACAACCGCATCAATACCATCAAACATTCAAATGAGGAGGAGCACTAATGCCAGTCGTTGTTTTATTTATCATCTTTATTCTGCTGCTGGTCATCGCTGTTCCGGTATCGATCACTCTCGGAATAACATCTGTTCTTCCATCTGTGTGTGATCCTTCCTTCACAGTAGGTGCCAAATATCTGATCCGTGCCATGTTCGGCGGTCTGGATTCCTTCCCGCTGCTCGCCGTTCCAATGTTCGTATTGTCCGGCATCATCATGGCAAAAGGTGGAATCTCCAAGAAATTATTCGATGTCTTCGCTTATTTTCTCGGTAAATTCACCGCTGGAATGCCATGCGCTGTTATCGTGACCTGCCTGTTCTACGGTGCGATCTCCGGATCTGCTCCTGCGACTGTTGCAGCCGTAGGAAGTATGACCATTCCGATCCTTAGTAATCTGGGATATGACCTGACGTTTTCCACTGCGATCGTAGCTGTTGCCGGAGGACTTGGCGTTATCATCCCTCCAAGTATTCCGTTCATCATGTACGGCATGGCGTCCGGAGCATCTGTCAGTGATCTGTTTCTGGCTGGGATCATTCCAGGACTTATGATCGGTATACTGCTTATGATCTACGCCATCTATCACTGCCGACGCTACGGTGAGGACAAGGCCAAGATCCACGCGGAGGTTCAGGAGCTTCACAATAAAGGACTTCTCAAAGTCCTCAGAGAAAGCTTTTTTGCTATTTTAAGTCCTGTCATCATCCTGGGCTGTATCTACAGTGGTGTTGCCTCTCCGACAGAGGCCGCTGTTATTTCTGTATTTTATGCGCTGATCATCAGCCTTTTTGTTTACAGGAGCATCCACATCCGTGATATCTGGGGGATTCTGGTGGAAGCCATCCGCACTTTCACACCAATCCTGTTCATTCTGGCTGCCTCCACTGCTTTTTCCAGAGTCCTGACTCTGATGCAGGTTCCACAGACAGTCAGTGAATTTATCCTGAACAACTTCCACAGTCCGGTTGCGATCCTGCTGATCATCAATCTGTTCCTTCTGATCGTCGGAATGGTTATGGACACCACCCCGGCAATCCTGATTCTGACACCGATCCTGCTTCCAATCGTTCAGGCAATCGGAATGGATCCAATCCAGTTCGGTGTGATCATGGTTGTAAACCTTGCTATTGGATTTGTTACTCCTCCTATCGGAGTCAATCTCTTTGTTGCAAGTTCACTGACCGATGTTCCAGTCATGGCTATCGCCAAAAAAGCCATGCCAATGATCATCTTTTTCCTGGCCGCACTTCTTCTGATCACCTTTATTCCGGCAATCTCTATTGGAATCTTATAGGAGGAAAGACATGAAAAATTTTACTACTTACCATACAAACAGAAAAAACCGTCGTATCCTCCGCATGATTCCCATGCTGGCTGCAGCCGGTCTTTTAAGTACCGCACTTACCGGCTGCGATTCTTCCAATGAGGAAGTCCAGCGTTACTCCTGGCCATTGGCAACCGCAAGCCCGGAAGATACCGTGACTCAGATATTTGCTGAGAAATTTGCAGAAGAGGTTTCCGACCTGAGCAATGGCAAAATGAAGATACAGGTTTATGCAAACTCTACCCTCGGCGGTGACCGCGATTTACTTGAAACCTGTGCTGACGGAGACATTCCTTTTGTTGTACAGAACACAGCTCCTCAGGTTTCCTTCATGAGCGACCTTGCTGTATTTGACCTTCCATGCGTATTTGATTCTCTCGATGACTGCCGCAAAAAAATCGATGATCCACAATTTAACAGCCTGATCAGTGACGTCTATACGGAAGGCGGTTATCATCTGCTCGGCATGGCTGACCAGGGCTTCCGTGTGATGAGTACAAACAAACCGGTCAACAGCCTTGCAGACTTTAAAGGCCAGAAGATCCGTACCATGGAAAACAGCTACCACCTTGCTTTCTGGAAAGCGCTTGGCGCAAACCCAACCCCGATGAGTTTCAGCGAAGTGTACATCGGCCTGCAGCAGCACACCATCGATGCACAGGAAAACCCATACGAGGTCATCGTTTCCAACAATCTCTATGAACAGCAGGATTATGTTGTAGAAACCAACCATCTTCCGCATCTGATCTCCCTGATCGTCAATGACGATTTCTTCAAGGATCTTCCGGAGGATGAACAGGAGATCATGACAGAGGCTGCCCAGCTTGCCACAGAATACGCAAGAGAACAGTCCGATGAACGAATTGCAGACAAAGTCGCCGTGATCGAGGACAGCGGAACACAGATCATCAAACTTTCTGATGAGACACGCAAAGAGATCCGCGAGGCTTCTCAGGGCGTTTACGATTCCATCAGGGAAAAGATCAATCCCGATATCTATAATTCCTATATGGAAGGGATCGAGCAGTAACTTTCTGCCGGTCATCTAAATCAAAGCATTCAAAAAGGAACCCCGCACAGCCTGTTCCAAAGCGCTGTACGAGGTTCCTTTTCTTATTACATCTCTTTTATTCTTTTACATTCAGATATACATCTTCTTTTGAATGGAATCCTCCATCCACGATGACTTCGTCCATGTTTTCTGCAGTCACTGCGATCGGTGTGATCTTGTAATATGGGATCTCGCCGGAACCGTCATCTGTGGTCTCTGTGGCCGGGATCTCACAGTCTTTTGAGGTAATGTCTGTACCGTTTCCGAGTGCCACTGCGAGGATCGCCGCTGTGCTTGCCTCCTGCTCGATCGGTTTGTAGACTGTCATGGTCTGTGTTCCCTCTACAATCCGCTGGCAGGCTGCCAGGTCTGCATCCTGCGCAACCAGTGCCACCTGTCCTGCGAGACGGTTTTCTGCCAGGACTTTGACTGCCTGGCTTGCCAGATCATCATTGCCGCACATCACGCCCACAATATCGTCTGTCACCTCAAGGCCTTTGTTTACATGCGTTGCTGCCATCTCAGCGAGCCAGTTATCACAGTATCCTGTATAGACGATCTTGAGTTTGCTTCCTTTCAGAGCCTTACGGAAACCAAGTTCTACCTCCTCTACATTTTTGTCCGTAGGAGAACCGTTGATCGCGAAGATATTTCCACCGTCCGGGCATGCCTCGACCAAAGCCTCTCCCATCAGGGTTCCTACCATCTCATTGTCGATCGTGATATAGAGGTCTGCATCCACATTTGCGATCATCCGGTCATAGCAGACTACTTTGATCCCCTTGTCCTTCGCTTCTTTTACCACATCATACAGAGCATCTCCGTCGATCGGGATGATCACGATCACGTCCATTTCCTTCTGGATAAAGTATTCGATCTGTGAGATCTGTTCATCCACATCACCGCCTGCCACCTGGACATTTACTTCTGCCCCAAGCCCCTGTGCCGTAGATACGAACATATCCCGGTCGCGAAGCCATCTCTCGATCACAAAGGAATCAAAACTGAGTCCGATCTGGAGTTTCTTTTCTTCTGTTGTTTCTTTTTGTGTTGTCTCAATTTTCTGTGTTCCGCATCCTGTCACGCAAAGAACAAACATCAGGGCAGTTATAAAAAGAACTATCCCTCTTTTCTTTTTCATTTTCCGTACCTCGTCTTGAATTCACTTGGAGTCATGTCTGTCTGCTTCTTAAAGATCCTGCTGAAATAGTTCGGGTCTGTATAGCCGCTCTTTACGCCGGCTTCTTTGACGCTGACTTCCGGCTGTTTCAGGAATTCTTTCGCTTTTTCTATTCGGATCCTGGTGAGATATTCAATGAAGTTCTCGCCCGTTTCCTCCTTGAAGATCTTGCTGAAATAATAAGGGCTGATATTTACCTGACCGGAAACTTCATCCAGTGAAATGTCCTTGCTGAAATTTTCCTGGATGTAGAGCATTGCCTTTTTGACAGCGGAATTCGACTGTTCCTCTTTCTGATCACGGATGGAACGACAGATGTTGACCATCTTATCCAGAAACCAGCTTCTGAGTTCTTCGTAACCGCTGCATGCCATCGCTACATCCAGATAATCCCGCCTGTAGCTGAATCCATAGTTGACAGCACCTGCCTCAAAAGCGATCTTTTCGCCCCAGATAATGTATTCCAGAACCTTCAGACGGATGTTGTTCATATCCTCCGCATAATGTTCCAGCATCCAGTCAAAGAACGTATTCAGCTCCTGTACACATTTCTTTTCGTCCCCATCACCAAGATAACGGAAGATCCGTTTCTCCATATCGACAGGAAACTCCTCATCATAAACACCGTTCTGCGAAAGGTCCTCGATATGGATCACTCTGCTCTTGCTTCCGTTCAGCGCGCGGAGTGCTTCACGGTAAGAGCGCTCCAATTCCCGCATAGGCCTGATCCTGCCAAGCCCGATACGAAATCTGGCATCGATCCTGTTTTCCAGCCTTGACACAAGATTTCTCGCCTGTTCCACGAGGTCGATCCTTTCTTCATATGGATTCTCAGGCAGGCTGCACGGCACAATCACCGGAATACGGTTTGACATCACCGATCCCACTGCACAGGAAAAAGAGGATTTCACCACATCCCTCAGCTCATCATAAAAACTCTGTGCTTTCACATTCATTCCAACAGGGCTTATCAGCCTACCATTTTCATACGACTGGCCAAACTGGATGACCATGACATAGCCCTGTTTTTCCTCGATATCCAGAAGCTGCCGGTAGTAGTCTGCTGTCTGTTCCTCCTGCTGGAACAAAAGGCTTCCTACAAAGCTGTTTTCCACAACAGGGATGACCGTTTCCAGTTTTTCCTGGATCTTCAACAGGTTGCTTCTCTGATTTCTCTTCTTATCCACCTTCTCGATGGCTTCTTCCACCGCGGAGATGATCTTTGCCTTGGAGATCGGCTTTGTCAGATAACGCTCCACGCCAAGATCGATCGCCTCTTTTGCATAATCAAACTTGTCATAAGCAGATACTACATAAAAAAGTGCTGTCGTATTGAATTTTCGTATTTCCCGCATTGCCTGGATCCCGTTGATTCCCGGCATATGAATGTCCATAAAGACAATGTCCGGATGAAAAGTTTCTGCTTTTTCTGTCACTGCTCTTCCTGTCTTGGCAGTTTCTGTGATACAGCTGTCCCCAAATGTACTGGATATCACACTTTTGAAAGCTTCCAGCATAATTCCCTCGTCATCTGCTACCAATATACGATACATTGTTTTGTTTCCCCTCCACTTTCTTATGCTACTCCAGTTCCTCTTTTTCCATCGGAATGACAATATGAACTTTCGTTCCGGTTCCAGGTCCATCACTCTCGATCGTCATAAGTCCTTCCTGTTTGTAATACAGCTTCAGTCTTTCTATGACATTATGTACCGCGATTCCTGTAGAACAGCGGTTTTCTTCATCCTGCACTGCTCTTCCTTCCATAACCTTCGCGATCATTTCTTCCGTCATTCCCGCACCATTGTCGCTGACCGTGATATCGATCATATCCTGGTTTCTGTGGATAGACATCACAATGCGTCCTGTCTCCATGCGGTCATGGATTCCATGCTGGACGGCATTTTCTACCAGCGGCTGAAGGATCATGCTTGGAATGCGGATGTTTTCGATGTCTTCATCTATTTCCCGGATATATACAATATCTCCGGCAAAGCGCACATTCAGGATGTAGATATAATTATCTACCGCCTCGATCTCCTCCCAGAGCATCGCATCTTCTTCCATCTTGCGCACATTATACCGGAAAAAATCCGCCATTTTTTCCAGAAATATACCTGTCTTGTCCGCATCTCCCATCATCGCAAGCTGTGCACCTGCATTCAGGGAATTGAACAGAAAATGCGGATTGATCTGCGCCTGAAGGAACTTCAGCTGTGCTTCCTTAAGGTGTGCCTCCATCATAAGCTCTCGTTCCTTCATCTGCGCCTGCCGCTCCATGCTTTCCTTGAGCTGGTCGATGTTCTCGCGGATGCTCTCCAGCATCTGGTTAAAACTTCTCGTCACGACTCCAACTTCATCATCCATAACAATAGGAAGCTGCGGAACATCGAGATTTCCTTTTGCAACCTCATGTGCCGTATTGGAAAGAGCGGTCAGCGGGCGAATCATATTCCGCACCAGAAGGACCGTCACTGCAAGCCCAACCACATAGACGACGATCAGTACGATCAGGCAGAGTCTGTACAGCACATTCATCGATGACAGTAATAACTGATAATTTGCTGAGTTTGTCTTAAAGCGCAAATTATTTAATTTGTATATGTAAGTGTTGATATATTCATAGAGCTGATTTTCTGTTTCGTAGGAAGTCTTGTATTTCTCTACATTTCTTCCTCGCTTCGCCTGAACTGTCTCATTTGTCTGATCCAGATAACTCTCGGACATCCTGCGGATGTTTTTTTCGAGCATCTTTACTTCGCTGTCCATGTTTTTGTCGTTGAGATCTTCGATCAGATTTTTGTAATTCTGGTCATAACGGTAATAGTTTTCCAGTGTCTCGGTACTTTTTGTATTCAGGTATTCATAGACTGTGTTCTCAACAAGTTCCAGTGCTTCCGAAAGCTCATTCACATCGACATTGCTGGAAAAGACCGCATCGATCCTGGTAACGGCATTCTGGATCTGACTGAAAATAAAGAAATTGATCCCGAGTGCAAAGACAAGCACCATGAGCATGACTCCGCTCAGTCTGGTCTGTATGGAATTATTTACGGAAGGGGTGTCCTTTTTTTCTGTCATTTTTCGCCCTCCGTTCTGTACTCATCGGTGTTATCCTTTGTGATCACATGCTGATTTACACTGTAATATCCGTTGCTGTGCCCAAGAGATAAATACTCTTCCAGTGCGTTGACACTGTATTTTCCTACTTCATCCATATCCATCGCGATCGTGGAGGACAGGATCCCCTTGTCGATCGCATTCAGAATCACATCGGAATAATAGTAACCGATCACCTTGACATTTCCAACCTGGTTATAATCGACCAGGGCCTGATATACGCATTCCGTCACGACTTCATCCATGCATACCAGGACATCCGGCAGACTTTCCTCATTTACAAACATATCCCGGACAAATTCTTCCGTGTCAAAATCTGCACTGCTATCCACACAGTACTCTGACAGATTGACAGACTGGTCTGTTTTTTTCCTGGATTCCAGTTCTTTTTTTACCTGGTAGTAAACGAGATTGGTCTCCTGTGTCTTGGAACTGGAAGTCGAAAGAAACAGGATCTGTGTAGTCCCTTTTTCATTCAGCATTCCTGCTATCTGGTCAGTATAAGCACTTCCCATCTCATAACTGTTCAGACCGACAAAGCTGATCCTGCGGCATGCAGAATCGTCTGTAAGGATCGTGACAACCGGGATTCCCTCGCGGGCAGCCTCTTCGATCAGTTTCTGCTCGGCCTTGCTTCCGTCTGCTTCAAGAATGATCCCGTCAACGTGAGATGCGATCCCGATCCGCAGACAGTCTTCCTGTGTGTAATTCTTCATCTGTTCCGGTGAAAGAAGTTCGACGTAGGCATCGGCTTCTTTGGCAGTTTCGCTGGCGCTTTGGTAGATGGACTGCCACATCAGGGTATCTTTGTCATTGGAGATCATCAGATAGTGCTTCTGATAACTCGCTGCATATTCTCCTTCGCCCAGATCCACCTTATCCATGGATTTCTGAAAGTAGACCCAGATCCCTGACAGAAAAAAGATGCATCCTGCCAGTATGCAAAAAACTGTCAGTGTAAATTTTTTCATAATTCATCATAATTCCTTTGTATTTTTTCATATTGTAACACAATTATGACAGCATTGCAAAAGGAGCCATTGCTTTTGCACAATGACTCCTCTTGTTAATCTGATCAGATCGATCAGCCGTTCTTTCTGTTGGATAATACATCAAATACAACTGCGATAAGAAGTACGGCACCTTTTACTACGTACTGCCAGGAATCACCGATACCCATGATGGACATACCCATGTTGATGACACCGAGGAGAAGAGCACCGATCACTACACCGCCTACAGTACCGCTGCCGCCGTATGCGGAAGCACCACCGATGAAACAGGAACCGATCGCATCCATCTCGAAGGATGTACCTGTACTACCGTTTACAGAACCTACACGTGCTGCACAAAGAAGACCTGCAAGACCTGCAAGAAGTCCCATGTTTGCATATGCGATGAAGTAAACTTTGTTTGTATCAATACCGGAAAGCTGTGTAGCTTTCTCGTTACCGCCGATTGCGTAGAAGTAACGTCCAAATGCTGTTCTGGATGTGATGAAGTTGTAGATCAGGCAGATTGCAACAACCCATACGAACATGATGGAGATACCTTTGTACTGGAACAGTTTGTAGCAGTACCAGAGGATAACTGCTGCGATGATGACTGCTTTGCTGTAATCAGAAAATGCTGTGTTCTGGCGATATCCTCTTTTTGCTTTGTTTGCTCTGGAACGAACTACGTTGAAGATCACATAAACTGCAACTACGATACCAACGATCAGTGCAGAATAGTTTGCTGTGTCGTCAAGTCCAGGAATATTGATGTAGGATGTAAATACATTCAGGAAACCTTTGTCCTGGATAGAAACAGTCTTGTTGTCCAGGATCAGACGTCCAAATCCACGGAAGATGAACATACCTGCAAGTGTTGTGATAAATGGAGGGATACGTTTGTAACCGATCCAGTAACCCTGCCATACACCTACCAGAAGACCTACAACGAGGCAGATGATAATGGTAAGATATGGGTTCATTCCTTTGTTACCGATCATGACGGCTGCAAGACCGCCGACCATACAGATAACAGCACCTACAGAAAGGTCGATGTTACCACCTGTCAGGATACATAACAACATACCACATGCAAGAACCAGAACGTAACCATTCTGAAGCATCAGGTTTGACATATTCTGTGCATACAGAAGTCTTCCATCTGTCAGGCCACAGAACAGGATAAATACAACTACCAGTGCAATGACCATTGTATATTTTCTTAAGAAATCTTTTACATTAAACTTCATTTTTTTACCCCTTTCCCGGTAGAATCGAATTCACGTTTCGACCTTATTTCTTATTCTGCTCCTGCATGATCGAAGCCATAATACGTTCCTGTGTTGCCTCTTCGGCACTGAGTTCGCCTGCCAGACGGCCCTCACTCATAACGTAGATACGGTCACACATACCAAGAAGCTCCGGCATTTCGGATGAGATCATGATAACTGATTTTCCATCTTCTACCATTTTGTTGATCAGGCAATAGATATCGTATTTTGCACCTACATCGATGCCTCGTGTCGGCTCATCCAGAATCAGGATATCCGGTTCTGTAAACATCCATTTGCCGAGAAGTGCTTTCTGCTGGTTACCACCGGAAAGGTTGCCGATCTTCTGCTCATTGGAAGGAGTCTTGGTTCCCATTTCCTTTGTCATCTCATCAGCCAGGTGCACTTCCAGATCTGTGTTGATCACGCCCTTTTCACAGACTTTGGAAAGTCGTGCAAGCGTTGTATTAAATCGAATAGATTCTCCGAGGATCACACCGTTTGTCTTACGGTCTTCTGTTACATAGGCAAGACCATGACGGATCGCATCACGCGGATTCTTGAGGTTTACTTTTTCTCCCTTGATATAGAGTTCACCACTGATGTTGCTTCCGTAGCTCTTTCCGAATACGGACATTGCAAACTCAGTACGTCCTGCACCCTGCAGTCCGGAGAAACCAATAACCTCGCCTTTATGTACTTTACAGGAAATATTGTCATCTACGACTTTTTCCGGATAAAGCGGATGATGTACGGTCCAGTTCTTTACTTCCAGCATGACATCTTTGCTGATGTTATGCTTTCTGGCCGGATAACGGTCATCCATGGAACGGCCAACCATACCTTTGATGATACGGTCTTCGCTTAAGTCATCTACGCCTTTTGTCAGTGTTTCGATCGTTGTACCATCTCGGATGATCGTACAGCGGTCTGCACAATAGATGATCTCATTCAGTTTATGTGTGATGATGATAGAGGTAAGACCGTTTTTCTTGAATTCCATCAGAAGATCCAGAAGCATCTTGGCATCTTCATCATTCAGAGAAGAGGTAGGCTCATCCAGGATCAGAAGTTTAACCTTCTTGGAAAATGCCTTGGCGATCTCTACCAGCTGCTGTTTACCTGTTCCGATATCTTTGATCAGTGTCTGTGCAGATTCATGGAGCCCAACCTGAGCCATGTGTTTTTCTGCTTCACTGTATGTTTTGTCCCAGTCAATGCTACCTCTTTTATTCTTAATCTCGTTTCCGAGAAACATATTCTCTCCGATAGAAAGCAACGGAATCAGTGCAAGTTCCTGATGAATAATGACGATACCTTTCGCTTCACTGTCGTTCAGGTTTTTAAACTTACATTCCTCGCCTTCATAGGTAACGGTACCTGTATAACTTCCATATGGATACTGACCACTTAATACGTTCATCAGTGTGGATTTTCCCGCACCGTTTTCACCGATCAGCGCGTGAATCTCTCCTCGCTGGACCTCAAGATTTACATTGTCCAGAGCTTTGACACCGGGGAACTCCTTCGTAATGTGATCCATTACTAAAATATTGTCTGCCAAAATGGCGCCCCCTTTCCAAAAAGCAGGCGGGGCATTCACCCCGCCCATTTAATTCAAGTTTATATATTTACTGGTTGCTCACTGCCTAAGCAGAACACCATTCGCAAAACCGCTGTTTCACAGCTCTCTTTTTGCTCATGTTGTTTGCTCGTCATATAGCTATACAAGAATCTGTTCATTCATGCAAGCATGATTCACATCTTCTTGATATCTATATGACTCTGCGGAAGTATCAGCCTGCTGGATGAAGGTATCCGTCATCGTCCTGTGTGTAGTATCCTGTGTCAACAAGTTCTTCTTTCATGTTGTCTTTGGTTACAACTGTAGGAACAAGCAGGAAGGATGGGCATTTGTTTCCATCAGACGTTTCATAGGATTCTGTATCATATGCACAATCGAAATCCCAGCCAGAGTTTGTGATCAGAGATTCATCAATTGTGTCACCTTTCAGCATTGCTTCTGCAAGGTCAAGTGTTACGACTGCTTCGTTTGCAACTGCTTTGTAAACGGTCATGGACTGTTTTCCGTCAACGATGTTTGCAAGGTTTGCTTCGTCACCGTCCTGTCCTGTGATCAGAACGTCATTTTTGCCTGCATAGTCAGACTCGATCGCCTGTGTAACACCAAGTGCTGTAGAGTCATTGGAGCAAAGAGCTACATCAAGCTGTGTTCCGTCTGCATAGTAGGAAGCGAGGATGTTCTGCATTCTTTCGAGAGCTGTCTGTGTATCCCACTGAGCTGTTGCAACAGAGTCGAAATCTGTCTGTCCGGAAACTACGTTTAATGTTCCTGCATCCAGATAAGGTTTCAGAGTATCGTAAGCACCGTTGAAGAAGTATCCAGCGTTGTTATCTGCCGGGTCACCTGCTGT
This sequence comes from Blautia sp. MSK17_66, assembly GCF_020538025.1. Lineage (NCBI taxonomy): Bacteria > Bacillati > Bacillota > Clostridia > Lachnospirales > Lachnospiraceae > Blautia > Blautia sp. MSK17_66. Next base: position 76,967 of record NZ_JAJBNQ010000017.1, on the reverse strand, counting down.
GAACTCGATGTTGTAAGTTTTGTCACCTGCATTGTCAAGATCCAGAGTATCGATTACGTACTGTCCCTGAAGAGTACCTACTGTGTAGTTATCGAAGGAAATATAGTAGGAAACTGCATCGGATTTGATCAGACGGTCATAAGAAATAACCGGGATTCCAGCATCTTTAGCTTCATCCATAACTGTGTTAAGTGCTTCACCATCGATAGCTGCAACTACCAGAAGGTCAACTCCGTCGGAGATCAGGTTCTGGATATCATTTACCTGACGGTCTGTTTCGTTGTCGGAGTATGTCAACTCTACATCATAGCCAGCTGCTTTGAACTGTTCTTCCAGATAAGAACCATCTCTGTTCCAACGCTCCAGAGACTGTGTCGGCATGGAAATTCCGATCTTTCCGCCGCCTGCTGCATCATCAGAAGCAAATGCAGGAACTGCACAGGATGTGATTGCCATTGCTGCTGCCATCGCTAAAACTAATTTTTTCTTCATAAGAAACCTCCCATTTTTTATTCGTTCTTATTAGCTATTTCGTATAGCTTTTTGATGAGATTATAATACCATATGGATATATTAAACAAAATGGACTGTTTTTTGATGCATCTTTCAATTTTTGCGAAAAAAATATCCAGATGGGACTCATCTGGATATTTTAGTAAAATCTTTATAAATGATAGTAAAATTATGCTATTGACAGGGAGTTGTATGCTATTTTGCTGCCTTATTTACTCTCTGCATCCAGAGCTCGGAGGCTGTGTACCAGTTCCTCACAGATCTCCAGCTTGTCCTTGCCGTCTGTCTCGATAACAATATCAGAGGCAGCCTCATATTTCTCGCGTCTTTTCTCCATCAGCTCTGCGATAAAATCGACATTCTTATTGCCTTCCAGAAGCGGTCTGTCATGATTGTCCTTGACACGGTTCAGAATGGTCTCCGGTTTAGCGGTGAGAAGAACTACACGTCCGTTTTTCTTCATCTCGACAACATTGCGCTCTCTCATCGGAACACCGCCGCCGCAGGAAATAACCACGTTTTTCCTGGACTGCATCTCGATCAGCAGCTCTGTCTCCAGATTACGGAAGTACTCCTCTCCATAAGTCTCAAAGATATCAGAGATGGACATTCCCTCTCTCTCTGCAATGATCTGATCCATCTCTACCACGTCCATGGCAAAAACAGTCTTCAGAAAATCAGAGATTGTGGATTTGCCCGCTCCCATAAATCCGATCAGTACGATATTATAATCAAACAGCTTGCGTGCCTGAATCTTCTTACTGTTTCTGGTGATTTCCTCAAAAACAGCATCTACTTCGTTTCTGTGGCGCTTTCCTTCCATTCTTCTGGCAAGCCATTCCTTCTGCTTTGCCTCCTGCTCTGGCTGAAGAATCGGAATATCATTGGCCTCTTTGTATACCATGATATCCTCTACAATTCTGTTACGCATAAGCAGTGCATCCAGAAGGATCTCATCGCACTGTCCCAGACTCTCTCTCAGTATATCCAGCTGACTCATATCGTTTCCTCTTTTCCGTTCACCTCTGTTATATTTATATCTGTAACTGTTCAGTACCCTCACAGTTACTTATATCTCATATTGATAGAATTCTTTACTGTGAACAATTTCGTGTTCTTATTATAACAGCTATTTAACGCTTTAACAATATAAAGTGTGGATTTTATTCTACATTTTTGAGAGCTTCCCCCATAGGTACCCTGCAGATTTTCCTGTATTCCAGCAATGCAATCACTGCATAGGTCAGAATTCCCGCACCAAACATCTCTGCATAAATCTTCGGATCTATCCAGAGTGTGATCCAGCCCGAAATACTCGCGAGCATCATTTCCCGGAAAAGAACTTCCATGATCGCAGTTTCTATCGGAAGACTCAACAGCAGCCAGAGAATGACCACCAGAGAAGTCGACAGGATATACAGTCTGCTGATCTCTCCATTTGTATAACCGAGAATCTTGGTCATGGAAATAGACTGGGCGTTTTTTTCTATGATGATCTTGGACAGCAGATAAATGAGGATCATATAGATCACAACTGCAAAAACATTGATCATTCCCATCATGCTTCCCATAGAAACATCCAGCTGACGGCTGATCTTTGTCAGCGCGTCCAGATCGATGACAGAGCCGATATACCCTGTGTCAATATCTGTGATCTCGGTATTGCTGAAATATCCGCTGAAATAATCATCCCCCAGATCAAACATACGGTTTAATTTCTCCTGCTCCATAAAGATGCATAGCGAACCTGTATAATCATAAATTCCTGAAACCAAGAAGGAATACTCATCATCCTCGTATTTTTCTTTCAAGGTAATGGTATCTCCCGGATCTATCCTGAATTTCTCCGCATAAGCTTCTGAAATATAAACACCCTCCGAAAAATCTGCCTGGATATATCTGCTGTTCTCTTTCACTCCATAGAGAACTATTTCTTCACTTTTATATTTCCCCGGAAGTGTGTTCAGTGAATAGGCACTGAATTCTTCCGCATCCTCATTATCCGTCTGTGTGTCGTGCGAAAAAAGCAGCATATCCACCAGACTGTCCAGTTTATTTCCGCCTCCGAGGATACTCACCGGCATTGACAGCATATACTGATATTTTGCCAGCATATTATTCTGGATCTCCAGCTGATAATGATCCAGAGCCGACGGAAGCAACAATCCGAACATTAACAACAGGTTTGCAAAAAGAATCCCTACAAACAGGACAAGATAATTACTGATATTCTGAAAGATCACACGAAATCTGAATCTGGTAAAAATCTTCATCCTCGGACTTAAAGAAACTGCACGCTTCTGTTTTTTTCCGGAAAGATCTCTTCTCAGAAATTTCAGTGGGGAAAGCCGCATTTTGTGATGAAGGATTCCATAATTCACCAGTACCATGATTACGATCGGTACCACTGTCGTCATAAGAAAGGCTTCCGCATTCCATACCGTCACATAGGTCGGAAGGCTGTAGCTTCCATAGTACATTCCCGCACATACGTCTTTGAACACAGTATATCCAAGCACATTTCCAGCCAGTGCACCCGCCAGCGTGACCAGCACCGGAAGGGTCATATAGTGTCAGATCAGCTCGTTTCCTGTATAACCGGAAGCTCTGAGAGTACCGATCACCCCCGCTTCCTTTGTAATCGTATTGCCAGTCGTAATACCAAAGACAAATGCCATGATCGCAATAACAATATAAAGAAGCATGACCATCATCGCCTTGTCTCCGCCCATGTCATCCCCGGTAAAAATAATCGCCTGGTTCTGGTACCTCGGGACAAAATTTTCCAGAGTGACAACCTTCCCCATCTCTTTCATAAGATCCTCTGATACTTCTTTTTCTTCTTTCTCGTCTTTCGGCTTCTTATCATAGATCCAGGAATAGTTATACTGCAGTTTTTCCTGATCCAGAGAATCAAATTCCTCCGGCGTGACAACAGAAACTCCAAATTTAACTGCGTCAAACATCGAATCATTATTATTCTGAAAGAGGGCACTGTAGTCTGACAGTGCTATCAGTCCTGCAATTTTCCAGGTTTTATCGCCACTGCTCAGGGTGTCTCCGATTTTGAGGCTGTTATTGTCGGCATACATACGATCAATCGCAATTTCTCCAGTTGTTTTCGGTAATCTTCCTTCCATGATGCATACTTTGTCGACTTCATCTCTGTTCTTGAAAAACCGCATCGTACTTCCGTTTGTCAAAGCTTCTTCTATATAATAATTCTCATAGATTTTGATGCCCTGCTCTTCCATTGCTTCTCTCTGCCCACGGTATACCTTTTCTCCCGTGCGGAAGTTTCCATCTTCAATATTGTATTTTTCAAAGCTTTCATTATATGCCTTGATCATACTTCCATCCGCCACCAGAAAACCGGATACCATACCGATGGTTCCGAGCATGAGCAGAAAAATCACCAGGTATTTTCCAATCTCGCTTTTGAGTTCTCTCGGAATACGCTTTCTTAATGGATTTTTCATCATCCGCACCTCCCTTACCAGTCCAGATCTACCGCCGGGATCTTGTGCTCGTTCAGATAGTTTTTGCGGATCATTCCGTCACGGAGTTTTACGACACGGTCTGCCATATCCTTGATCGCATCATTGTGTGTAACCATGACAACTGTATTTCCGTATTTCTGGTTAACCGTCTCGATCAGCTTCAGTATTTCCTTGGAGGTATTGTAGTCAAGGGCTCCCGTAGGTTCATCACAGAGAAGAATATCCGGATTCTTGACGATTGCACGGCCAATTGCAGTCCTCTGCTGCTGACCACCCGATAACTGGTTCGGTAGCTTTTTCTGATGATCTGTAAGTCCCAGGATCTGCAGAAGCTCATCCACATCCAGCGCATGGTCACTTAAATATGCCCCGACCTCTATATTTTCGCGTACTGTCAGGTTCGGGATCAGATTGTACATCTGAAAAATATATCCCAGATGCTTCCGCCTGTACTGTGATAATTTCTTTTCCGTCATATCAGCCAGATATTCACCCTCTATGGAAATGCTCCCTTCATCTGCACTCTCGATGCCGCCGATAATATTCAGAAATGTGGATTTGCCGGAGCCTGATGGTCCCAGCAATACGCAGAATTCCCCCTTCCCGATTTCCATATCCAGGCCTTTCAGTACCTCTATCCGACTTTCTCCCGTTCCGAAGGACTTATGGATATCTTTTATTTCCAAAAACATAATAGTCTCCTTTTCATATCCTGTTAGTTCAGTGTAACCTTATGACTATTATGTTAGTTTAAACTATCTTTATTGTCAATGCCGCAGTTTCTTACTTGAAAAACTTTATCAACAAATTCTTATTACACAGTATAAAGAGAAAACCCCTCCGACAATCTTTTGTTGATCATCAGAGGGGTTTGATTTGTTTGATTATTTAATCTTAGATTCTGAAGCGATTATTTCGCTGCTGCCGGGTCATCAGCAATAATGGAGAACAGTGAAATATCTTCCAGTGCAAATGTAACTGTGTGATTCTCTACGTCGATAGCATCTGCCGGGATCTCAACGATCTCCCATTCACCTTTTACTGCATTGTAAGCAAGAACTTTAAGACCTGTTAAATCTTTTGTGAGGTTCTCAACAGTAAGAGGTACTTTATATTTGCCATCTTCTGTTTTCTTGATCTCTACGCCTAAGTTCTCTTCTTTTTTCAGAGAATAGAAAACAGTAACGAATTCTGTTCCTTCCAGTTTCTCAGCAATCTGTGTCAGATTTTCTTTGGCAGCTTCAGTAAGGTCTGTATTCTGGGCAGCTTCCTTGTTCATGTCAGCAATGAAATCTTTCATTTTGTATTCGCCCTTGTTTACAGAAGCAATTGCCTGCGGAAGAATTTTATATATTTTCTGAATTTCCGGGTAAACAGGTGTGTCTTCTTTTGTAACTTCAAGCTTGTAGCCATTTGGTATCTGATTGCCATTTACTTTGCCATTCTTATCAATACTTCCTGCTGCCATTGCAGTCACTGCTGAAGTAACTACTACTGCTGCTGCAACAACACATGCCATGATACATTTTCTGAGCTTCATCTTACATCTCTCCTTTTAGATTTTATTTAGATAATAGTACTTACGTGCTAACTATCTTCTCATATTTTATGATAAAACATAGAAAGAATCAATCTATATAGTTCATCCTCATTCACATGATACTCATCATAGTACTTCCCTTCTACGCCCTCACCGGGAACTGTCTGCGTTTCCAACGTGCTGTTTCCCGCTACATTCAGAAGCTTTACAAAGACATCATTTCCCATATTTGTTACTGTGTATGGCTGAATGTCGTCCAGCAGCCTTCCCACAAACGAGGAATCCGTCTGCATTTTCTCCTGAAGCTTCGGTATCAGTGCTTTCAGATAAGTTTTCTGACGTTCTTGGCGCACCAGTGCACTCTGTGACTTTCCTGTATCTCGATAACGCAGAAATTCTTCTGCATTGTCACCGTTGATAATGACCGTCGCCCCTTCTTTAAAATAAGGGTCATGTTCCTCCAGACTGTCATCTGGTACAACAATCTCCACATCTCCCACCAGCTTTCCAACTTCTGAGATACCGCTGATGTTCATAGAATAGTATCCCTGGATCGGCAGTCCGTGAAGGAGGTTCGAAACCGCTGTCTTCATCAGTTCACAGCTTTCTTCCTTACCATCACCGTAGGCATACTGAAGGTTGATATGGTTATCTGTCATTCCAAGACTAGTGCCTGACGGGTTAAAAACCTCGATTTCTGTAATCGTATCTCTCGGAATAGAAAGCACCTGAATCGTCTCCTCTGCACGATCCAGCGAAACGATAAAGATGGAATCTGCCTGACCTGCATCCATCTGACTCTCCATATTGTTGACTTCTTCCGATGAATCGATCCCCATAAACAGATAATTGCTCAGATGATCATTGTATGTGTATGTACTTCCCTCATACTCCACCGTATTCTGATCCGATGATGAAACCATTTCATTCTCTCCGCCTACTGTACCCGTCTTTACAACTCCCTGTGTCTGTTTCCACAGGAAATATCCGACTGTCAGTGCCGCTGCCAGAACGATCACAGCAACTATGAAAATCACCAGTGTCTTACTTCGTCTGTGCGGCTGCCTTCCTGTAGTTCTCATTTCTTATCACTGTCCCCGGCCTTTGTATCACTCTTGTCAGTACTCTGTGCCTTATCGGCATCTGAAGATTTATCTGTCCCTAAAGGCTTGGCATCCTCTGCAGTTTCATCGGCATCTGAAGATGTCCTGTCGGCTTCTGCCTTCTCTTCCTTTCCGGAAGCGTCTGCTGCATCCTCGTCTTCCTCATCAGCCTCTTCTTTCAGTTCAGATGCATGCTCCTTCACAGCTTCATAATCCTCAATCCCTGTCTCCTGTTTCTGAGAGAGGTTCTCCAGACGTTCTGATTCCTGTTTTACTTCTTTGCGATTTGTCAGCAGTAAGCTTCCCAGGATCACAGCCAGCACAATACAGATGATCACCAGAATAATATTCGTAAACTTGTTATTTTTTCTACTGTTCCAGCTCACGTTCAACCTGCTTTCTTTTATTTTTTGTTCTCAGTCTGTTCTGCCGTTGCCAGTTTCTGATAGTAACCGCCATAGTGTTTATAGTAAGAAGAATAATATTTATCCCTCTTGGTATCCACCTTGTTCATTACTGCACCAATAACGCGGCATCCACTCTTCTCTATCTGACGGATACATTTCTGTGCAAGCTTATAACTTACGACTCCCGGTTCGATAACAAAGATTCCTCCGTCACAGTATCTTGCGATCACTGCTGCATCAATGACACTTCCAACCGGAGGAGTATCTACCACAATATAATCATAGTAATTTCTAATCTCCTTCATGAAAGTTCGGAACAGATCTTCACTGAGAAGACCCGATGGATTCGGTGCAACCGGACCACCGAATATGATATGAAGATTCGGATAATTGGTAGAACAGATCAGATCCTTGATTTCTGCCTGTCCACTGAGGAACTGAGAAAGACCAATTACTTCCTGCTCTATGCCAAGTCGAATCACAAAATCTGATTTACGGATATCACCATCGATAAGAAGAACTTTCTTACCGATACTGCTCAATTCCTGTACCAGGCTGAGTGCAACATCACTCTTTCCCTCATTGGTAAAACAGCTTGTCACCAGAATTGTCTTAATGCTTTTACCGGAAAGCTGAATGTTTGTACGGAGCGTCTTAATAGCTTCACTGTAGAAATAATCCTGCTTTCTGATATCTTTTATCGCAACTTTCCTCATTTAAGGTTCCTCCATCTGAATCAATGTCTCTTTTTCTTACGCTTCTTTCCTTTATAGTTAACATAATCTTTTCTGTCCGGAACTACCGCAAGAACAGAAACCCCGAGATATTTCGCGATATCGTCTTCTGATTTCAGAGTGTCATCCATGATCGTAACTACGACTATGATTGCTGCTGCTGCAACGATACCAAGAATAAATCCCATCATTACATTCTTCTTCATGCTTGGTGAAGACTGAACTGTCGGAATCTTGCCTATCTCAATAATCTTAGGTGGAATAACCTCCATCTTGTCTCCGATATAAGAAGATGCCACATTGGCAATCTCATCTACAATCTTCTTAGCCATTTCCGGATCTGTATTCTGCACGGAAATTTCCAGAATACGGCTGTCTGACGGATTCACTATAGAGATACTGCTTCTCAGAACATCTGAGTTCATATCCAGCTTCAGATTCTTGATCACCTGCTCAAGAACAGGAGTGCACTTAATCAATACGGTGTAATCACTTGTCAGACTGGTTCCCAGCTGAATATCCGCCAGAGAAGTGAGTGTCGTTTCTTTTGACAGAACCAGTATGCTTGATGTAGAGGTGTATACCGGAGTCATTGCAAACTTCGTAAAGACTCCGCAGAGACATCCCACAAGCAGTCCCACTGTCAGAAGAATCAAAAATTTAGATTTCAGTACATAAAAAATCTCAAGCAGATCAATCTCTACCTCATCATCCTGTCTGTTTCCGTCTACCGGATCATCAAGATATGAATTCAAATTCTCTAACATCGTATAATTCCCTTCCTCTGTTTATTAGGCATATTTCCAGATGCCTAGGCACAATACCCTATATATGCAACTAACATAGTAACATACACACATTGAGAGTGTCAATCAACAAAACTTCCACATATTATGCAGAATGTGTCTTTTTTGCTGTACATTTCTTCTTTTACATCATAAATCCCATGATCCGCTCTGTCACAAACACTGCCGCACAGGCAAACAGTGCTACTGTGAGAAGACTTTTCTCTTTGTATGCCGCGATCAAGGCTACAATAAGTCCTGCCAGCCCGGACAGGATGCCTCCTGCTGTTGCTGTAAGGATAGCCGGAAAGGTCATCGCTGCCAGACAGGCATATGGCACATAATATAGAAATGATTTCACAAACGGACTTGTGATCTCTTTCTTAAAAAGTGCCAGGGGAAGCATACGGATCAGATATGTGACGCCTGCCATAACCAGAATATAGATATATATGTTTGGCTTCATCTCTCTACGCCTCCTCTTCCAAGACCGGGCAGAAATATGCTGCCACTCCTGCTGTCAGTACCGTTGTAATGATGATCACAAAGCCAGCCGATACATTTCTTAATACCGGTACAACCGCAAAAACTGTACTGACTGTCATTGCTCCGATCACGACTCCAAGGACTGCCCTGTTTTTCTTTGCCGGCGGTATGATCACAGCAAGAAACATGCCGTAGATTGCCACGCTTAAAGCACTGACCAGAAAGTCCGGCAGAAGGTTCCCGGATACTGCCCCGACCAGAGTTCCCAGCGTCCATCCCGGAATTGCCACTGCCATGACACCATAATTATACCAGGGACTGACACGTCCATCCTGACTTGCACTAACACCAAAAATTTCATCCGTAACTCCAAAAGCAACCAGAAGCCTGTGCCCCGTGGAAGTACCCCGTTCCAGCTTCTGGGAAAGTGAAAAAGACATCAGACAATATCTCAGATTGATCACAAGCTGTGTCAGTGCCATCTCCCACAATGAACCGGACGCAAAAATAATCTCGATTCCTGCAAACTGACCTGCGGAGGTAAGGTTTGTGAGTGAGATCAGTACGGCAGCTCCCGCGGAAATCCCACCCGCCGCTGCCATCATGCCAAAAGTAAAGGATACTGCAAAATATCCAAGTCCAATAGGAACACCGTCATGCAGTCCCCGCTTAAATGCTGCACTGTTCATGATATTTCTCAGCCCTCCAGACTATTCAGCACATGGAAGCCATTGTTATGCAGCACACTCTCTGTAACAAAGACATCATCTGTCTGAAGGATCATGATTGGAAGGCTGTTTCCTCTGTGGTAGGAAGTATAGATGTAATCAAGATTTACGTTACACTCTCCCAGTACCTTAAGTACTGTATTCAGACCTCCAACCTCATCTTTGATGTCAACTGCGATCACCTCTGTCACACGATTCATATAGCCATTTTCTGTGAGGACTCTTTCTGCTTCCTCTGCTTTATCTGTTACCATACGGAACAATGCAAACTCCGGTGCGTCAAAGCATGCAAACCCATAGATATCAATTCCTGCTTCTTTAAGAAGTTCTGTTACTTTCTGGAGACTTCCTGCCTTGTTTTCGATAAATACGATATTCTGTCTGATCATTTGTTCTCTCTCCTCATCCTGTATATATATCTTTCAGCTTTTACCATTATACTCCCTTTCTGACAAAAGTAAACCGCCAGAAACATTTAATGTTCCTGACGGTTTGTATTATTATTTACTCCATTTACAGTAATCCTATGAATCCAGTTCTTCATCTACATATCTCTGGATATTGGATGCATTCACATATTTCTTAAGATGCTCTCCATCTGTAATGACCAGCGTTGGAGCCTGCATGATTCCAAACTGACGTGCCATATCCGGATTCTTCTCTGCATCAATGATCTCCAGGTCTTCACCCTCCAGCATCTTCTTTGCCATACGGCAGTTCGGGCAGGTGCTGGTTGTAAAAAGATATTTATGTGTTTCCACCGGTTCTACTCTGACATCATCCCCTGTCATTGTAACCATACTGGTGTGGACTTTCTTGAAAGTGGAATGTGTCACATCATACAACGTACGATTCTTATATTCCTGAGCCTTGCCGTCATTCCAGTTCTGTACCGGGCGATAGTATCCTGTGATACGGCTGTAAACTTCAGCCTTCTTGCCACACTTCGGACAGGTGAAATGTTCGCCGCTTAAGTAACCATGCTCCTTGCATACAGAATAGGTTGGTGAGATCGTATAATACGGCAGTCTGTAATTCTCTGCAATCTTGCGGACCAGGGATGCCGCTGCCTTCCAGTCCGGAAGCTTCTCTCCGAGGAAACCATGAAATACAGTTCCTGAAGTATACAGTGTCTGAAGCTCATCCTGGATATCCAGTGCATCAAAAATATCTGAACTGAATTCAACCGGAAGATGAGAACTATTGGTGTAATACGGTGTATCTCCCTTACTTCCTGCTGTACGGATATCCGGCCAGCGTTTGCGGTCATGCTTTGCCAGACGATACGAGGTTGACTCTGCCGGAGTTGCCTCCAAATTAAAGAGTTCTCCCGGATATTCCTCCTGATAGTCAGACAGACGATTCCTCATATGCGTCAGAACTTCTTTTGTGAATTTCTGGGTACGTACATCAGTCATATCACAGCCAAGCCATCTGGCGTTTAATCCTGCCTCGTTCATTCCTATCAGGCCGATCGTTGAAAAATGATTGTCAAAGCTTCCAAGATATCTCTTTGTATATGGATACAGTCCTTCATTCAGAAGCTTCGTGATCACCTCCCTCTTAATATGAAGTGACCTTGCAGAAATATCCATCAGCCGATCTAGCCTGCGGTAAAATTCCTCCGGTGTGGAAGACTGATATGCGATCCTTGGCATATTGATCGTTACAACGCCCACAGAACCTGTACTCTCCCCTGAGCCAAAGAATCCACCGCTCTTCTTGCGAAGTTCCCGCAGATCCAGACGGAGTCTGCAGCACATGCTGCGGATATCGCTCGGTTTCATATCGCTGTTGATGTAGTTGGAAAAATACGGAGTACCGTATTTTGCTGTCATTTCAAATAAAAGACGGTTGTTTTCTGTATCGGACCAGTCAAACTCTCTCGTGATAGAATAGGTCGGAATCGGATACTGGAATCCTCTTCCATTGGCATCACCTTCAATCATCGTCTCGATAAATGCCTTATTCACCATGTCCATTTCTTTCTTGCAGTCCTTGTACTTGAAGTCCATTTCCTTACCGCCTACGATGGCAGGAAGCTCTGCCAGATCATCCGGAACTGTCCAGTCCAGTGTGATATTCGAAAACGGAGCCTGTGTTCCCCAGCGGCTTGGGGTATTCACACCATAAATGAAGGATTCAATACATTTCTTGACCTCCGGATAAGTAAGTCCGTCTGCCTTGACAAATGGAGCAAGATAAGTATCAAAGGAAGAAAACGCCTGTGCTCCCGCCCATTCATTCTGCATGATCCCGAGGAAATTGACCATCTGATTACAGAGTACGCTCAAATGCTTCGCAGGAGCAGAAGTGATCTTGCCTTCAATTCCGCCAAGTCCCTCCTGGATCAGCTGCTTCAGTGACCATCCTGCACAGTATCCTGTCAGCATTGACAGGTCGTGAATATGAATATCTGCATTTCTGTGTGCCTCTGCGATTTCATTATCATATATCTCAGAAAGCCAGTAATTGGCTGTCACTGCGCCGGAGTTGCTTAAGATCAGCCCTCCCACAGAATAAGTTACTGTTGAATTTTCTTTTACTCGCCAGTCCTCGACTTTTACGTAGCTGTCTACAATTTCTTTGTAATCGAGGATCGTGGATTTCATATTACGGATCTTTTCTCTCTGTTTACGATAGAGGATATATGCCTTCGCTACATCACTGTAACCGGCCTGGATCAGCACATCCTCTACGCTATCCTGAATATCCTCAACGGTTACTTTATTATCCTGGATCTTATTCTGGAAATCTGCAGTAACCCGAAGTCCCAGAAGATCGATTATATCCTTACTGTAAATTTTTTCTTTTGCGTCAAATGCTTTGTCAATGGCTGAAGTGATCTTGGACATCTGAAAGTCAGCGATCTCTCCGTCACGTTTAACTACCTGAAACATGCTGCACCATACCTCCCTGTCTTGCACTGTAGACCTATTGTATCAGACTATATCCTTTGCGTCAATACGCAAAAACACTATATATTGTGTCGTCTTTCACACTTCACAACTATATAGTGTTTGTTTTTAACATATATAAAAAGCCCTTTTTCCTTGTTTTTCGTACCTTTTCAGGCTTTTGGCATCACGGAAACAAAGAGTTCTGCTGGCACACGGGCCTTCACAAAAATTCCATCCTCACGATATTCTTCTGAGAGAAGACTTCCGAATTCACGGATTTTCTGAATCTTGCCGGCTTCGCTGTAAGGATATAATTCCTCCAGATAGATCTGCTCTTCCGCCAGAAGCTTCGCCAGAACTTCTTTGAACTCATCCAGACCTTCGCCTGTACGCGCAGAGCATTTTACCGTATAGTCCGCTTTAAGGTCACGGATTTCGGTTTCCGGTGCCTTGTCCTGCTTATTCAGAAGTGTAATGATTTTTTTGCCTGTTGCCCCCAGTTCCCTCAATGTTTCATAGACTGTAAACATCTGAAGCTCCGCCTGAGGATTAGAAGCATCCACTACATGTATGATATAATCTGCATACTTTGCCTCCTCCAGCGTACTCTTGAAGGCCTCTACCAGATGATGCGGCAGCTTACGTATAAATCCTACTGTATCCGTGAGAAGGATCTGCTGTCCGTCCTTTAATTCCAGTACTCTCGTGGTTGGATCCAGTGTAGCAAAAAGCTTGTCCTCCGCCAGTATTCCGGCACCTGTGAGCGTATTCAGAAGCGTTGACTTCCCTGCATTGGTGTATCCGACGATCGCGGCAGTCTTAAGGCTGCCCCTGGAACGTTTTCCTCTGATCAGTTCTCTGTGTCTCTCCACCTGAGAAAGCTCTGCCTTAAGTGCAGAGATCCTCGTACGGATCAGTCGTCTGTCTGTCTCCAGCTTCTTTTCACCCGGTCCTCTTGTACCGATTCCACCGCCCAGACGGGAAAGAGATTCCCGAAGACCGACAAGTCTTGCTGCCCGATAGCGGAGCTGAGCCAGTTCCACCTGAATCTTACCTTCACTGGATACTGCTCTTCCCGCAAAAATATCAAGGATCAGAAGTGTTCTGTCCATAACCTTGCAATCCAGCTCCCGTTCCAGATTATTCAGCTGAGACGGAGAAAGCTCATCATCACAGATCACTCCATTCGCATCCAGTGCACGCAGAAGGGATGCCACTTCTTCAATCTTGCCCTTACCGATATAAGTACCGGGATGAACCGCCTCTCTGTTCTGGATTACTTTTGCAACCGTTTCTGCCCCGGCTGTCTGTGCAAGTTCATCCAGTTCATCCAGAGAAGCTTCAACATCATCTCCCACGCCTGTCTGTACTCCAATGAGTATCACTCGCTCCTGCGTTTCTTTAAATTCATAAAGCTGCATATTCTCAGTTCTCCTCGGAAGATTCATCTGTAGTAGTATCTGCTGTATTATCCTGTGCTGTACTTTCCGCGGACGTATCTGCTGCTGTTTCAGTTGACTGATTTCCAACCCTTGACTGCAGGAAGATCAATTCCTTCGCTGCTGCCTGGTCATCCTTAAACATATTTACATATTCCTGTGTCTTGGAAAGCGCTGTTGCAAAGTCCATCTTTCTCTCATAAGCTACGATTTCATTAAAGAGAAGATCCTGCATCTCATCTGATTCCGCATCTCCCAGTCCCTTACTGATATTCTCAAGTGCACTGTCATAAGATCCGTCTGCAATATCACAGAGTGCCAGCCCGTTATAGCCCTTTGCCGGATCTTCACCGTCTGCCTCAATATACTGCTGGAAAAAGCTGCGTGCACCGGCAGTGTCTCCCTGTGCCATATATACCATGCCAAGAAGCAGCACAGCTTCTGTACTGTTTTTGTCAGCAGCCGCATTCAGTTCTGTTCTGGCATTATCATAGTCTTCCATATAATAATAGACTTTACCTCGCTCACAGTAATCCTCTGCTGTCTTTGCCTCGGTTTTGAGTGAAGCTTCCAGATATTTCGTTCCGTCAGCCTCCATATCATGTCCCAGATATGCCTCATAAATCTGAATCGCCATCTCATAGGTTGCTTCATCACCATAAGCCTTCGAAAAATTAGAAGAAGCTTCGTCATAGGAATCCATCGCAAGGGCTACACAGCCTGTAAGATAATAATCGTTTGCAGTCAGAGAATAATCCTCTGCCAGGGTCTGGCAGTCAGCCATTGCCTGATCATAGAGTTCTGCCTTCAGTTCTGCCGTAGCACGATATTCCAGAATATCTTTCCTGTCAGATTTCCCTGTTTCTTCATCATTCAATGCGCTGGTAAGATCATCGATTGCTCCCTGATAATCCCCTGTGCGCAGTTTCACGATTCCAGAACCTCTGTAGGAATCTGACAGTTTATATCCGGCCGAAATACAGCTCTGGTATTCATTCAGCGCATAGTCATAGTTGCCCTGCTCCAGATCTGTATTTGCCTGCTCATATGTTTTTTTCTGTTCTCCGCCGCAGCCGGTCAGCAAAAATGCTCCAAGACCGGCTGTCAGTAGCCATATGATTCTTTGATTTCTCATTCTTTCACAATTAATCCTTCTGATTCCATTGCCTGAACCACGTGATTCACATGCTGTGCACAGATGTCTTCTGTACCGGCCTCTACCATTACACGAATCAGCGGCTCTGTACCACTTTCTCTTACAAGAATACGTCCGTCAGTTCCAAGCGCTCTTGCTGCTTCCTCTACCGCCTTCATAACTGCCGGATTTTCTCTTGCTGTTTTTTTGTCTGCCACGCGGACATTTCTGAGTATCTGCGGATATACCTTCATTTCTTTTGCCAGATCACAAAGAGTTGCTTTCTGTTCGATGCAGGCTTCCATGATCATAAGAGAAGTCAGGATTCCGTCTCCCGTTGCAGCATGACGGCTGAAAATAATGTGTCCGGACTGTTCGCCTCCAAGACTGTAATTATTTTCCATCATGTTTTCTGCCACATACTTATCGCCAACCGCAGTCTGCTCATAGTTAATGCCATCTCTTTCAAAGGCTTTGTACAGTCCCATATTAGACATGACTGTAGTGACAACCGTATTTCCCTTGAGCTTGCCCTGGGATTTAAGGAATTTACCACACACATACAGGATCTTGTCCCCGTCAATGATATTTCCCTTATGATCTACTGCGATACAGCGGTCTGCATCTCCATCATAAGCAAATCCGATATCCAGTCCATTGTCTACAACATATTTCTGCAATACCTCAATATGTGTGGAACCACAGTTTCTGTTAATGTTTGTTCCATCAGGTTCATTATTGATCACATAGGTCTTTGCTCTTAATGCATCAAAGACACTCTTCGCAATCGCAGAAGAACTTCCGTTGGAGCAGTCCAGACCAACCTTGACATTCTTGAAATCACAGCTCGGAACTGAGATCAGGTAACCAATATAACGGTTACGTCCGGAAGCAAAATCAACGGTACGTCCGATATCTTCTCTGGTCGCATATGGAAGCTTTTCAAGTCTTCCATCCAGATATGCTTCAATCCGGGCTTCTACCTCTGCCTCAATTTTCTGTCCGTTTCCGTTCAACAGCTTGATTCCATTATCATAAAACGGATTATGACTTGCAGAAATCATGATTCCACAGTCAAAATCCTCTGTACGGACAACATAAGAAACACTTGGAGTTGTCGTCACATGAAGAAGATATGCATCCGCACCGGAGGCTGTCAGACCCGCAACCAGCGCATATTCAAACATATAACTGCTTCTTCTTGTATCTTTACCGATCACGATCTTGGCCTTATGGTCTCGTCCATAATACCATCCCACGTAACGTCCTACCTGAAATGCGTGATCTACTGTCAGCTGCAAATTAGCTTCCCCACGAAAGCCATCTGTTCCAAAATATTTACCCATGTTCTGTCGCTCTCCTTAGATACAGATTCTATTATTTATAAAGCTGCGCCGGATATACTCCGTCCTCTGCGAGTTTCTTGAATGCTGCTGTCACAGAAGCTTTGTCCTCCTGATAGGTCACACCAAACCATGTGTCCTTTGTCTCAAGTACATCTACTTTTGCTTTGCCTTCTTTGATCAGACGATCGATCATTTCTGGAAGGAGATATTCTTTCTTGATGTCACCTTCTTCTACATTCTCAAGGAACTCAACAAATCCCTTTTCCAGAGTCTCCATAAATACCGGTGTCAGTCCCCACATATTCATGGAAACAAGACTCTTCACATCAAGTTTCTCTGCATTTCCGTTGTCATCTCTTGTCTCAGCACCATCTGCTGTCTTAAAGATATTATGTGTTTCTGTAACACCGACCAGTGCGCCATCTTCAATATGGCATACACCTCTTGTCACACTTCCATTGTCACTTAAGGTGTTTCCAAGGCGGAAACCTGCCATGCAAATATGAAGGATTCCATCTTCCGGCTGCTCCTGAACCAGATAATCATGAACCTTGACATAAGCCTCTTTGCCATAGTAGTCATCTGCATTGATTACCATAAACGGCTCATCAAGAACGGCTTTGGCGGCGAGTACAGCCTGACCGGTTCCCCACGGTTTTGTACGGTCTGCCGGTTTTTCAAATCCTTCCGGAAGGTCATCCAGAGACTGGAATGCATAGGCAACTTCTGTAATTTTCTCAATTCTCTCTCCGATCACACGGCGGAATTCTTCCTCCAGATCCTTGCGGATAATAAATACAACCTTGTTAAATCCAGCCTCCAGTGCATCATGGATAGAATAATCCATAATGATCTCTCCATTCGGTCCTACTGGTGCAAGCTGTTTGATTCCTTTTCCAAAACGGCTGCCAATTCCGGCTGCCATGATTACAAGTGCGGTTTTTTTCATTTGAGGTTCCTCCCTTTATTCTTCTTCATTTAATGAGCTTAATTTAGCTGCCTGATCTGCTGCAATAAGGCTGTCAATGATCTCATCCAGATCACCGCCCAGAATACTCTCAAGACGATGCAGGGTGAGTTTGATCCTGTGATCTGTGACACGTCCCTGCGGGAAGTTATAGGTACGGATCTTTTCGGAACGGTCACCTGTTCCGATCTGACTTCTTCTTGCCTCTGCCTCAGCGTCATGCTGTTTTGCCAGTTCCATCTCATACAGACGGGAACGAAGTACCTTAAGTGCCTTGTCCTTATTCTTAAGCTGTGACTTCTCATCCTGACAGGAGATGACGATTCCTGTCGGAATATGGGTCAGACGTACAGCAGAGTCTGTGGTATTGACACACTGTCCACCATTACCAGATGCACGGAATACATCAAATTTACAGTCATTCATATCAAGATGGAAATCAATCTCCTCTGCCTCCGGCATAATTGCCACAGTGCAGGTTGAAGTATGGATACGTCCGCCGGATTCTGTTTCCGGTACACGCTGTACACGGTGTACACCACTTTCGTATTTAAGTCTGGAATAGGCTCCCTGACCCTGGATCATAAATGTAACTTCCTTAAATCCACCGATACCATTCTCATTGAGACTCATCATCTCTGTCTTCCATCTTCTGGATTCCGCATACTTCACATACATACGGTAGATTTCAGCAGCAAAAAGTGCCGCCTCATCACCGCCTGCACCTGCACGGATCTCCACGATAACATTCTTACTGTCATTCGGATCCTTCGGCAGAAGCAGGATCTTGAGTTCCTGTTCCAGTTCTTCCACACGCTTCTTTGCATCGGAAAGCTCTTCCTTGAGCATTTCACGCATATCTTCATCCTTCTCCTCCTCCAGAAGAGAAAGACTGTCCTGGATAGTCTCTTTGTTTTTCTTATATTCTGTATAAGTGTCCACGATAGGCTGCAGATCACTCTGCTCCTTCATCAGCTTCTGAAAACGCTCCTGGTTGTCTGTCACGCCCGGTTCACCCAGCTCGTTCAGTACTTCCTCGAAACGAATCAGCAAGTCGTCCAATTTATCAAACATGCTGTTCCTCCTGCATTTGTTTCTTTCCAATTACAACTCTGTCCAGTCCGGCCAGATCTTTCTTCACGGTCACCTCAGTAAATCCTTCTCCCTGCATGATCGCAGATACGTCTGTTCCCTGCTCACAGCCAATCTCATACATGAGCCAGCCGCCGGGTTTCAGGTATTTACCTGCCTGCTCCGTGATCCTACGATAAAAATACAGTCCGTCCTCCCGTCCGTCCAGTGCCAGTACTGGGTCATGAAAACGTACTTCCTCCATCAGTTTCCCAATGTCCTCTGTCGGTATATAAGGCGGATTTGAAATAAGCATATCATATTCCAGGGATATATTTCCACTGTTTTTCTGAAAATAATCTCCTGAAAATGTATCACTTTGTACCAAAACTGCCCTCTTTTCCAGTTCCAGATTCTTTCGATTCCTCTCTGCCACTGCAAGTGCAGCCTCTGAAATATCCACACCTGTCCCGATCGCATCCGGAAGTTCCATGAGAAGGCTCAAAAGCAAGCAGCCGGATCCCGTGCACATATCCAGGATTCTCGGATTCCTTATATTCCTTAACTGATGCAGTGCCTCCTCAGCCAGAACCTCTGTATCCTGTCTTGGCACAAGAACTCTCTCATCTACATAAAAATCATATCCCATAAAACAGGCCTGATGAGTCAGGTGCTGCAGTGGAATATGCTCTGCTCTTTTCTGACATAAACTAAGATATTCCGACACGATCTCTTCATTCACTTCTGACTCAGGATGAGCATAATACCAGGCACGGCTGATATCTGCTGTATATTCCAGAAGGAGCCAGGCATCCAACCTGGCTTCTTCAATTCCTGCATTCATCAGAAGCTGTATCCCTTGTGTCAGCAATTCATGAAATGTCTGCATGGTTTTCCTCATTCTCGTTACTGTCCGCTCGTGAACAGTTACTCCTTTTCTTCGTCCGGCTCCCAGCCGAATTCATCTTTCAGATATTGTTTCCAGTCAAAAACAGCCTCTACTGCCTTTATCGCCACCTCAACCATATCAGGTGTAGGTTCTTTGGTTGTAAGCTTCTGCATTGCCAGACCTGGTTTGCTGAAAAAATCTGCCAGCTTACTGTCCGTTCTTCCTGCCCACTGGATCATCTCAAAGGAAATCCCGGCAACGACCGGCACCATCAGAAGTCTGCCGAAAAGCCGCACCCAGTAGACCGGCACCAGAACAAAAACAAAATGCAGACAGATACTCACCAGCATGACAAGAAACAGAAAGCTGGTCCCACATCGTCTGTGCTGTCTGGAACTTGCCATTACATTCTCTACTGTCAGCGGCATTCCATGTTCCACACAGTTAATACATTTATGCTCTGCCCCATGATACATAAACGTCCTCTGAATGTCCTTCATCCTGGAAATCAGAAGCATATATCCAAGAAACAGGATAAGCTTTACAAAGGCTTCTGCCACAGTAACTCCAAACTCAGAAGCTCCTACTTTACGAAGAAGACTTGCCAGTGCATACGGCAGCAGCATAAATGCTGCAACAGATATCACGATGGAAAAGGCAACGGTTATGTACAGAAGCCACTGGAACTGCTTTGCTTCTTTCTGTTTCTTGGCAGAAAGTTCTTCCTCAGTAAGCTTCGCATTCTTTGCTACTTCTTCCTCGTCCTCCTCATCTCCGGCTATCTCAGCCGAATACATAAGACATTTGGTTCCGACTACAAGACCGTCCACAAAGCTGACTACTCCTCGGATAATCGGCTTTTTCCAGAATGCCGCCTTCCCGAAGGTACACTTGTAATCCTCAACCTTCAGTTCTATTTCCTTATCCGGACGGCGTACCGCAACTGCATATTTGTCCTTATGACGCATCATAATGCCTTCCATTACCGCCTGTCCGCCAATATTCGATGGTTTCATATGTCACTCCATTTGTCCCAAGAAGCAAAGAAAGGTTGAGATTTCCCAACCTCAACCTGTTCTCTCGTTATAATTATTTGTTTAAGCCGTATTTTCTGTTGAACTTATCAATACGTCCGCGAGCCTGAGCCGCTTTCTGCTGTCCTGTGTAGAATGGATGGCATTTGGAACAGATTTCTACGTGGATATCTTTCTTTGTAGATCCTGTTACGAATGTGTTTCCACAGTTGCAAGTTACAGTTGCCTGATAGTAGTTCGGATGGATTCCTTCACGCATGATTTTCACCTCTCTATGTTTGTTCTATTTTCTATTCGTATTAATTTACTGAATAATTACGAATTTACTATTTCACAGCTTTCTGATTATAACACAGTGAATATAGAATTGCAAGCTATTTATAAAAATTTCTGTTTTTTGGCCATCTGAACAAATTCTTCATTTGTCTTTGTCTTTGAGAACATGTTCAGAATCTGTTCTACCGCATCCTCCGCCTTAAGACTGTTCAAGGCTCTGCGCATATTGTAGACCGTTTCCTGTTCTTCTTTTGTAAGAAGAAGATCCTCTCGTCTGGTACCAGATTTCTGAATATCAATTGCAGGGAATACACGTTTCTCCTGAAGCTTACGGTCCAGGACAAGTTCCATATTACCCGTTCCCTTGAACTCCTCATAAATCACATCATCCATCTTACTTCCGGTATCCACAAGAGCTGTGGCAAGGATCGTGAGGCTTCCGCCCTCTCTCATATTACGCGCCGCACCAAAAAACCGCTTTGGCATATGAAGTGCCGCCGGATCCAGACCACCGGAAAGAGTCCTTCCGCTCGGAGTTACGCAGAGATTATAAGCCCTTGCAAGCCTTGTGATAGAATCAAGAAGTATCGTAACATCCTGCTTGTGCTCTACAAGACGGCGTGCGCGCTCCACAACCATCTCTGAAACACGCTTATGGTGCTCCGGAAGTTCGTCAAACGTAGAATAAATAACTTCTACATTATCACCCTGAATCTCTTCTTTAATGTCCGTTACTTCCTCCGGGCGTTCATCAATCAGAAGAATAAGGAGATGCATGGATGGGCTGTTCTGCAGGATAGATTTTGCCACATCCTTGAGAAGCGTGGTCTTACCTGCTTTCGGCGGAGATACGATCATACCTCTCTGCCCTTTTCCAATTGGACTCAAAAGATCCATGATACGCATTGCAACCGTTCCCCCCGGTCGCTCCATTCGAAGTTTTTCGTTCGGAAAGATCGGTGTCATATCTTCGAAATTATATCGCTTCGGTCCCTCACTTGGATGAAATCCATTGATGGAATCTACATAGAGAAGTGCACTGAATTTCTCGCCCTGCGTCTTGATTCGGATATTTCCTTTCAGAATATCACCCGTCTTCAGATTAAATCGACGGATCTGAGACGGTGAAACATAGATATCATTTTCGCCCGGCAGATAATTCTCACAGCGGATAAAACCATATCCATCCGGAAGTACTTCCAGAATACCGTTTGCCTTCTCTCCACTGTCAAGCTGTGCCGTCTCTCTGTTTTCACGTGCCCGAAATTCCTGACGTACCGGTCTTTCACCTGGAATGTCAAAATTTCTTTGCTCTCTCACCGGTTCCTCAGCCTTTTCTGTCTGCACGCTTTCCTGTGTCTTAGGGGATGTTTCTTTTTGAACCGCTGCTTCTCTTTCATCTTCCTGCAGCATACGGTCGATCAGTTCCGGCTTTCTCAGAGTGGAAATCCCCTTTAAACCTCTTGCCTTTGCTAAATCTTTTAATGTCGCCAATGACAATGATTCATATTTTTCTCTCATAAAAAACCTCTGTTTCTCAATTTCAAAAATCGTAACTGTTCCGTTTAATGTACCAAATTTCCAACAACACCATAAGAGACAACACACATAATAACAGTCGCCATGATAAGACCGCAGAAAATTGCGATTGAAGACTTTTTGATATCAACTTCCAGAAGAGATGCGATCAGAGACCCTGTCCATGCACCTGTTCCGGGAAGGGGTACCCCTACAAACAACAAAAGTCCCAGAAATTCATATCTCTTGATCTGATCACTCTTGCCCATTGCACGATTTTCCAGCTTTATGATAAAGCTACGGAAGAGCTTTGTTTTTTTGAGCCATTTAAAAATCTGTTTGATAAACAGAAGGATAAACGGGATCGGAATAATATTTCCTATGATACAGATAGGAATTGCCTTCATCATAGAGACATTAAGAAGTGATGCCGCAAGAAGTCCTCCCCTTAATTCCAGGATCGGGATCATGGAAATGATAAAAATCACCACTTCTCTTGATACATGCTGTCCGAGAGTGTCTGTAAACCAGTTTACTAAAACTTCCAATATAAATTCTCCTTATTTATTTAAATATTCTCCGAGAAAATCCAGGAAGGTTTCCATCTCTTCTCTCGTTCCTACAGTGATGCGAAGATGATTTCCAGTCCGGCCGCCCGGGAAATATCTTACATAGATATGACGCTCACGCAACGCCTTAAAGAGTTCCTCTGCCGGACAGCTCTCATGCGTTGCAAAAATAAAGTTTGCTCTGGAATCCTCGAAAGAAAATCCCAGTTTCACCAGTTCCTTCTTTGTCCATTCTCTTGTCTCTATAATTTTATGACAGGTTTCACAAAAATACTCCTGATCTTTCACCGCTGCCACACCTGCTGCCAGAGCAGTTCTGTCCATTGTATAAGAATTAAATGAATATTTTACATCATTCAGATATTTGATCAGTTTCGGTGAGCCCATAGCAAATCCGATTCTCATACCTGCCATAGATCTTGACTTGGAAAAGGTCTGAACGATCAGAAGGTTCTCATATTTCTCGATTAACGGAAGTGCTGACTGTGTGCCAAAGTCCACATAGGCTTCATCCACGATCATGATCACATCCTGATTGTGTGCCACGATATCTTCAATCTCAGAAAGCGGCATTACAACACCGGTAGGTGCATTTGGATTCGGGAATATGATTCCCCCGTTTTCTCTGAAATAGTCTTCTTTTCGAATGTGAAAATGCTCATCCAGTGCAGGTCTCTCATATGGAATTCTGAAAAGGTCTGCCCACACATCATAAAAAGAATATGTAATGTCCGGAAACAGAATCGGTTTCTCACTGTTAAAGAACGTAAGAAAACTCATTGCAAGTACATCATCAGATCCTACCCCTACAAATACCTGATCATCCTGAAGCCCGTAATTATCAGCAATTGCATGTACAAGATCTAATGCAGCCGGGTCCGGGTAAAGTCGTAAGGTGTCTGTATCCATGCCACGAAGCACTTCTCTTACTCCCGGTGCCGGTGGATATGGATTTTCATTTGTGTTCAGTTTGATCATATCCGGCTGGTCAGGTTGTTCTCCCGGAGTATACGGAACAACTCTGCGGATATTATTTTCCCAGTTTACCATGTCATAGTCCCCTTTCACATATTTGCTATTGTACATATTCTTCCTATGTTTGTCAAAGATTTCTTTGCGCCCTGATTATGTTATTATACCCGGAATGAACAGTTTTCCATAGAAGCGACCTTTTTTGCACATAAAATAAGACACTCCCCGGCATACTGCGGACGTTTCCTTGAAGTAATATCTGTTGCTGTCACACGTCCTTGCTGTCCCTATTATAAGTTATGCCGGGGAGAATTGTCTATCTTGATTATTAAATTGTATGTCTCGGGATTTTGGCAAACAACATGCCAAAACGCCTCGCGGGATACTACCTTCTGAATAGTTACTGTATATCTTTTAAATACGGGCTACGCCGGTTCTCTTTGCTGCCTCGGCAACCGCTTTGGCTACCGCCGGTCCCACTCTCTTATCGAACGCCTTCGGAATGATATATTCCGGAGAAAGTTCCTCATCTGTAATCAGATTTGCAAGCGCTTCAGACGCTGCAATCTTCATTTCATCATTGATATCACTTGCTCTTACATCAAAAGCACCTCTGAATACGCCAGGGAATGCAAGCACATTGTTGATCTGGTTCGGGAAGTCACTTCTTCCTGTTGAGATAACTTTGGCTCCGCCTGCTTTGGCATCATCCGGGAAGATTTCCGGAGTCGGGTTTGCACATGCAAAGATGATCGCATCTTTGTTCATGGTCTTAACCATCTCTGTTGTAACTGCTCCCGGTGCGGATACACCGATAAATACATCTGCACCAACCAGCATATCTGCCAGAGAACCTGCTTTCTTATCCAGATTGGTCACTTTGCTCATTTCATCTTTGACTGGGTTCATTCCTTCCGGACGTCCCTCATAGATCGCACCCTTTCTATCACAGAGTGTGATGTTCTTAAATCCGGCTGTAAGAAGCAGACGTGCGATAGAGATTGCTGCTGCTCCGGCTCCATTCATTACAACACGGACATCCTCTTTCTTCTTGCCGACAACTTTAAGTGCATTGGTAAGACCTGCCAGTGTGATGATCGCAGTACCATGCTGGTCATCATGGAAGATCGGAATATCACATTTTTCTTTCAGTTTCTTCTCGATTTCGAAACATCTCGGTGCGGAAATATCTTCCAGGTTTACTCCACCGAAAGAACCGGAGATCATGTAGATTGTATTTACGATCTCATCCACGTCGTTGCTTTTAATGCAGAGCGGGAATGCATCTACATCACCAAATGCCTTGAAAAGGACACATTTACCTTCCATAACCGGCATTCCGGCTTCCGGTCCGATGTTTCCAAGTCCAAGAACAGCAGAACCGTCTGTAACTACCAGACACATGTTCCATCTTCTTGTGAGTTCGTAGGATTTGTTTACATCCTTCTGGATTTCCAGACAAGGCTGTGCAACTCCAGGTGTATAAGCAAGTGACAGATCATCCTTATTTTCTACAGGTACTCTTGTTACAACTTCAATCTTACCTTTCCATTCTCCATGCAGTCTTAAAGATTCTTTTGCATAATCCATTTCTGTTGTCCTCCCTGGTATCTTAAATTTTGTGAAGCCGTATGATTCCGGCCGCCTTCTGTTGTTACTGTTCCTCCGTTCACAGCAACCATCTATTCTAATCTATTAATAATTTCCTGTAAAGAATTTACTGTCTTTTGGAAGCTCATATCCTTCAAAATATTTACCAAAGTCAAGTTTGAGATATCCACACAGATTTGCAAGTTCGACCATCGTATTGTCGTTTACCGGAATTCCATGCTCTCTTCTTTCTTTTTCTGCAAAGACTTCTTTTTCACCATGTGTATAAATACGGTCTTTGCCTTCTGCCTTCGGGCTTTCTCTCAAAGCTTCCAGATATTCTGAAAAATGTCTGCGGATTGCCTGAGGATTACCAAATGCAGCCGGATCGATCGCCATAAATCCATGACAGATTCCTGTTTTATCCGGGAATGTACAGCAGTGATCTGAAGTAACACCCATGGAAAGAATGGAACTGAACAGTTCACACAGCATACCATATCCATATCCCTTGTGGCTTCCTGTAACTTCTTCATTTCCACCAAGGGGCATGATTCCGCCGCCCTTCTTTGCGACAATATTGGCAAGGACATCCGGTGCGTCTGTACTTGCATGACCATCCTTGTCCAGTGCCCATCCATCAGGAAGCGGTTTCTCCATCTTGTTGTACATCTCGAGTTTTCCTCTCGTAACTACTGTGGTAGAGCAGTCAAAGAAGAACGGATACGGGTCTGCCGGCATAGCTACTGCGATCGGATTTGATCCAAGCATGGCTTTTTTGCCAAACGTAGGAACCATAATAGCCTCTGAATTGGTGCAGGCCATTCCCAGAAGTCCCTCATCGCACGCCATCTTTGCATAATATCCGGCGATACCGAAATGATTTGACTCACGGACAGTTACAATTCCAACTCCGGTTTTTTTGGCTTTTTCGATGGCTTTCTTCATTGCATAAACAGAAATAAGCTGTCCCATTCCATTATGGCCGTCAATCACTGCAGATATCGGTGTTTCAAATACAACTTCAGGCTTTGCCTGCGGATGAATCGTTCCCTTTTCGATTCCCTTATGATAACGCACCATTCTCTGCATACCATGACTTTCTATCCCATAAAGGTCAGCAGTAAGAAGCACATCCTTGATCTGATTGCTTTCTTCCTCTGTAAAACCAAACGCCTTGAATACGTCTCCGCAAAAATGATTCAGTGTCTCATATGACCATTTCACATATCCCATTGTTTCGTCCCTCTTTCCGGTAGTGCCGATTTTATTTATTGGCATTACCAATTTGTATTTTAATTATACCACCGGTATTACCAAAATACAATAGAGGTCATATCAATTTATTCTGTAAAAATGCCCAAAATTTCTCAGGATTTTTTTTGCATTTCTTCCATATAACGTTCAATCGTATCCATATGTTCGGACATACATCGTTCCGCCTGTTCTACATCTCCGTTGATGATCGCCTCAACAAGCCGATGATGCTGGTCATCAACCTCTCTGGCAGAATTATTCTTCTTCATAATGTAGTCTCTCGTCCCGGAAACAATATTCTCAGTAAGCTGATCCGCTGCCGCAAGGACACTGTAGACCATCGGGTTATCTGCGATCTTTGCAATCTTCTGGTGAAGTTCGCGATCCAGCTCACCCCGTATCTTTTCATCTTCTGCCGCATCCAGACGCGCAAGAATCATCCATAATTCAGCTGCATCCAGCGGTGTGCACTTTCTTGCTGCAAGAATTGCCGCTTCTCTTTCCAGCGCCGCACGGAACTGCTGATTCTGACGCAGATATCCATTATTTAATTTAAAAAGTATTGATAATGGTCCGATCAGCCAGGTATCCAGATCCTCCGTAATATAATTCCCGCCTCCCGGTACCGACTTAACTATTCCCAGCAGTTCCAGTGCTCTCAGAACTTCTCTGACTGCCGGTCTGGACACTCCCATGGTCTCCGCCATCGTCCGCTCAGCCGGAAGGGCAGCTCCCGCCTTGAGATTGCCATTCTGAATGTTCTCTATGATCTGATTTAAAATTCCGTTAAAAGCCCGTTCATCCCCAATTTCTTTAAACATACTCTCTATGCCTCCGCATTCCATTTCCGCCTGTATATTTCTTACAGACGGTATCATTTTTTCACTGTCTGTCGCATGCAGTTCATTTTTGGTACAACTGCACAGTATGACAGTTATTTCTTATTATAATATAGCATTTCTGACAGTTTACAGCAAGTATCCTCTGATAGTTTAACTGCATTCTTTTATGTACAAAAAAGGATGCAGTCAGAGACCGCACCCTTTTGATATGTTTATTTTGATTTTTTGGCTTTTTCATATTCCTTCAGTTCCCTCAGTGCCTTCTCGCCCTGCGGATACAATATAATAATATTGAATATCGTCATCAGTCCGATTCCCACATCCCCGAGGTCCCATACGAAGGTATAAGCCGCAAGACCGCCGATAAACAGCATGACCAGTGCAAGTACTTTATAAACAGTCTGCCATGCCCAGCTGTCTCCGAAAAGATATGCCACGTTACTTCTTGCATAAAACAGAATTCCAAGGAAGGTTGAAAAGCTGAACAAAAACAGCGTCACTGCAATAAAAATGACACCAAATTTTCCCAGATGATGCTCCATCGCAGTCTGCAGAAGATCCATTCCGGAAAGTCCTGCGACCTTTTCTTCAGGAGCCAGAAGCATGATCATTGCTGTACAGCTGCAGATCACGATCGTATCTACAAAAACTCCAAGCGCCTGAACCAGCCCTGCCTTGACCGGCTGATCACATTCCGCTGCTGCTGCCGCACAGGGTGCAGATCCAGAGCCTGCTTCATTAGAAAAAAGTCCTCTCTTGACTCCATTCATCAGCACTGCACCAAAACCTCCTGCTGCCGCCTGGCGAAATCCAAAGGCCTCCTGAAAAATTCTTCCGAAAACTCCCGGCAGTCTTCCGATATTCAGTACAATGATCAGGATCGTGATTGCAAAATAGCACACCGCCATCACCGGCACGATCATATCCAGAACCTTCACCGTTGCATTCTTTCTAAGTACGATCACCGCCGCAACCACAACAAGTATAACGGTTGTCCAGATTGGCGGGATTGAGAATGCATTTTTAAAAGAAGAAACAACCGAATTGCTGATCACCTGACTGATACCGCACCAGCAGATCAGACCTGAAATTGCAAACAACACGGAAACAGCAACCTTTTTTCTTTTTTTCTTCTGTTTTTCCTCCACATAGGCGTGGATATAATATGCCGGCCCGCCTCTGTAGCCTCCGTATAAAGGATCCTTTTCTTTGTATATCTGTGCCAGTGTTGCCTCTATAAAAGCAGTGGACGAACCGATCAGTGCAGTCACCCACATCCAGAAAACTGCACCTGCACCTCCTGCTGAAATTGCAGCAACTACCCCGACCAGATTTCCCATCCCAACTCTTGTCGCAGTTGATACGATCAGCGTCTGGAAGGATGAGAGACTGTTTTTTTCCTTTTTCTTCTCAACCAGTGCACCTACCATATCCGGAAACAGGCGGATCGGAAGAAATCGCGTCCGAATCGTAAAGTAAATTCCTGTCGGAATCAGCAAAATGATCAGAAGCGAGATGCCGAGTGAGCTTCCTCCCGGAAGCGGAATCTGTACCAGGTCTCCCCACAGGAAACTGTAAATTTTTTCAATCAATGTAACTATCATAACTTTAAATCCTCTCCACTTTCACACGCCCAGGAGAATATTTTCTCTCGGACAGATACTATTTCAGTATAGCTCAGATCGACCTGTAAATACAAGCACTTTTGGGATTTAAAGTCAAAAAATCTTCCGGACAGATTTTGTTAACAGATTCCAAGGGCTTCTTTCGCAAGTTTATCCACCATATCATTGTATTTATCATTGGAGTGGCCTTTAACCTTACGAAATTCAATATTTACCTTCTGTTTTGCCTTCCGGTAGAAATCACGATAGGCGATCGTTCCGGCTTTATTTGCCTTCCAGTCACCGTTACACCAGCTCGCGATTCCCTGATAATCATGGTATATGATAATAGAAGGAATCTTATGATCCAGTGCATACTGCATGGCAGCTTCGCTTCCTTTGATCTCTCCGGCTACGTTCCGCATCTGTGCCAGTTCCGGGTCGGACATTTTCTGTGAAAACTTCTCTTCACGGCCATCGATCAGAACAACCATCCCATAGGAAAACTCTTTCGTTGCCGCATGGTAGCTTCCGTCCACGTAGATTTCCACTGCACCGGATGCCGGGGTTCCTGTCTGTATCCTGCCTGCCACCGCACACTCTGTGCCGGATATTCCGGAATCCAAACCAGCCACTGCACTACCAATTCCCAGATATTCTTTCGCCTCTGCTTCCGTTCCAAAGCTCTTATATATTGCTCCCGGATATCCCATTACCTGCTTCTTGCAATCATCCCAAGTGAGGAACATTCCTGTTTTTCTTCCCTGTTTTACTGCATAAAATTTCTTCTTTGCCATCCTGCCTCCTGACTTGTTTCGTATAAAAAGGAGCCATCCTATAATGAGGACAGCTCCAAAACGGATTTTTCTAACTTATTCAGCAACTGCAATTGCTTCTACTTCGCACAGAACGTTCTTTGGAAGCTGTTTTACAGCGACACAGGAACGAGCCGGTTTGCTGGTAAAGTATTTCTCATAAACTGCATTGAATGCAGCGAAATCTGCCATATCAGCAAGGAAACAGGTTGTCTTTACAACGTTGTCAAATGTAAGGCCAGCCTCCTCAAGGATTGCTCCTACGTTCTTGCAGGACTGCTCTGCCTGAGTTTCGATCTTATCTCCTGCAACTTCGCCTGTTGCCGGGTCTACCGGGATCTGTCCGGATGCGAATACAAAGTTTCCTACCATTTTGGCCTGTGAGTATGGTCCGATTGCTGCTGGTGCATTCTTGGTTTCAAGTGTTTTCATGATAAATTCCTCCGTTCTATATTTTCTTCATCATACCACCAAAAATTTTGTTTAGCAATATATTTTTTTGTATTTCTCGATGTCCTTCAGAAAGATCCTGCCGGAAAAGGCAATATGAGGAAGCTCATAAAACCTGGCGTTCTTAGGGCAAATCGGCCGATACAGTGGATCTGCCAGGATGATTCCGGCATCCTTCAGGAGTTCTTCCATTTCTTCTTCCCCTCTGGCTGTACAGTCGTTTTCGCCAAGAAGTCCCTCCTGTGTTTCCAGCGGGCAGATCACGCGAACTGCTCTGTGATATTTTTTTTCGATCGAGGCCGCCAGGGATCCCATTGTCACAGCTTCACCGATGATCGTAATCTCCGGCAGTGACTGCAGGCGTTTTTGCAGATACGGAGCCTTTTGTTTTGTATCTGTCTGTTTTTCCGGCAGTTGTCTGTTTTTGTACTGTATTTTTTCGTTTAATGCCTGTATAAGTTCTTCTGTGAATCCGCCGATTGGTGTTCCTATTACATAGGAGGTGCCGATTTTTTCTTCAAGAACTCTTGCTGTCGGGAGTCCTACAGAGGAAACAACCAGATTCACTTCTGCATCCCCCGCATGAGATAAATTCTCCAGAGAATCTCCCATGGCCCAGGTAGACAGAACCTCCCAGCCATATTCTTTGAGCCTCTGTTTCATTGCATCTACATTTTGCTGTGGTCCGAAATCCAGAGGAGTTGCCCCAAGGATATTAAGTGTATGAAAATGTATCCGTTCTGTCTCAGCAGATGAAGGACTTCCATCTCTGAAAAAGGATTTTTCTTCCGTGACCACAATTTCCGTCTTTCTGACAAAGCGTGCTGCAATTTCCGCCAATGCAAGTCCTGCCCCGTAGGTGTAATCATGCATTCCATTGGTCGGGATTGCAAAGGACTGGATTCCGGTTTCTGTCTGGATCACCTGTGCAATCGCAGGAAAATCGGTTCCGTTCATAAACGGAATCGGAGAACCTGCAAGTGCAATAAACTCAGGTTTCAGTTCTCTTGCTGCTTCTTCAATATCTTTGATAAATTTTGCATCGTTTCCCATGACTGCATCTATCTCACTTAGGCCGGAGATATAGATCAGGCTGTCCTTGTCATACCAGCGGATCTCATCATGGGTATTGTATGTGGAATTGCATCCGGACGGATCGTGCATGACTACCATGCCGCCAAGCTCGTACAAAGCAGAGCATACACCGGAAACATCGGCTGTATAGACTGGTATGATTTTATATGACTGTCTCATATGCAGCTTTTGCACCCCCATCCTTTACGAACGATCAGATCCCTGGGATCTTTTTCTTTAAGAAAAGCTTCCGTCATCAGCTCCAAGGTTCTGCGGATTCCGTCAAAGCCCCAAAGTCCGCCGCCCTGTACCATATTGACGAAGTTTCGGCTTCCGGAAAACCAGGCTGCTTTCTGCCCGATGGCCAGTGTTCTGGTCTCTGAGTTTCGCGGAAGGACACGCATTTTGGCCTGGATCGTGGCACGTAATTCGAGGTCGGGATGATATGTTTTAAGCCAGTCAAAAGTAGATTTTTCTTCCGGGCTTATGCTGTCGAGATAGACGGCTGTCACCTGAAATTCATGCTCCAGGAGGATTTTTGCAAGGCCAAGTGGTCTTGGATGAAATAAATAATCCAGAACAATCGGTGTATCTCCTATAACAGTTTTTGTATGTCTGAAGGTATCTTCGCAGAGAGTAATTTCGCGTTCAAAAAATGCTTCGAGGTCGTCGGATAAGACGTTTTTTTCGATTCTAAGTGCATGGACCAGGCTTTGAATCTCTTCTTTGATTTCTCCATAATCGAAGCTTCCCGGAAGATACAGGTGTTGTCTTTTGAGGCGTTCTGCCAGTATATCTGCACCGTATTTTGCCGGTGGATAGCAGGAAATCAGGAGTTCTCCTGTTCCAAGCTGCTGGTATTCTTCCCATGTCCTGCATCCCGGCAGCTCTTTTAATGTGTATCCTGTGGTTCGCAGAATCCGTCTGATATCGCTGCTTTCATCAAGTGTAAAGTCGCTTCCGATAAGGCTTACTGTTCCGGAGACAGCCTTCTGTTCTGTGATAGGATCATACATTGCCTTTCGTAGTTTCTGATCTGGTGTAACCCCATGTTTCTGCATGATAGGATCCATAAAGCAGCGTACAAAAACAATCTGTGGAAAGCGTGCTTCCAGTTCTTCATATACCCTGTCCAGATCACATCCCAGGAAATGATGCAGACAGACTGTAAAAAGAAGTACTGCTTTTGGTTTCTGTTCCAGTTTATTCAGTACATCGGTCACGCCCTCTATCGTTACATCTTCCAGGTTTCCATTCAAAAGATTTTCTTCTTCTATGATCACGAAGGAAAATCGTTCTGCCGCATTCATCTCAGCTGCTGTCAGAACCACTCCACGCATGCAGTTATCTGCACAGACATAAATCTGGATTGCCTCGGGCATCAGCATTCCGGTGTGTACAATGTTCCAGTTTCCATGTGCGGGTGAATTGAATTCCAGTCCGGCCGGAAAGGGCACGGGAAAGGATGCTTTGCTGATGGTTGTGACTGCGCCTTCCGGATTTATTTCACCGCCAACTCGTTTTAACATAAGACATCCTTTCTGCAGAGGGTCAGGATCTGCTCTGCCAGTGTACGATATTCTTCTGCCATCTCACTTTCCGGATAGCATTCCATCAGGGTTTTTCCCTGTTCTTCTGCATCTGTGACCAGATTGCTGTGGGTGAGTTTTCCGATTATGGTGGTCTGGAAGTCTTCTGCAAGTTCCTGGACTTTTTCTTCTTCTCGTTTTACATTACGGCGGTTCAGGATGATTCCTCCGAGGGAGGCATAGCCACGGTTTTTGAAGTTCTGTACTGCCATTGCGATGTTGGCTCCGGCGTGGATCGCCATGTTTTCACCGGAAGTGATGATGAATACTTTGTCTGCATAGCCTTTTCGCATTGGCATGGAAAATCCGCCGCAGACAACATCTCCCAGGACATCGTAGAGGACAATGTCAGGCTTATAGATATCATAAGCTCCTGTTTCTTTGAGTTTTTCGAGGGCTGTGATAATGCCTCTGCCGGCACAGCCGAGTCCTGGTGTCGGTCCGCCTGCTTCAACGCAGATCACACCCTGATAACCGACTGTGGTCATGTCTTCCAGGCGGAGGTTTTGTTTTTTGTCATTGTATAAGTCCAGTACAGTCCGCATTGTTTTTCCGTGGCGGAGCTGGATGGTGGAGTCTGCTTTTGGGTCGCAGCCAATCTGCATAACGGTCAGGCCTTTTTCTGCGAGGGCTGCTGCTATGTTGGAAACGGTGGTGGATTTACCGATGCCGCCTTTGCCGTATACTGCAATTTTAATCATATTTAGCCTCCGTGTGTGTGATGACATTGGAATAGGCGGTTTTGGTTGATATGCCTTTGAGGCGGCCAATCTTGCC
The DNA here is from genome assembly GCF_020538025.1 of Blautia sp. MSK17_66. NCBI lineage: Bacteria > Bacillati > Bacillota > Clostridia > Lachnospirales > Lachnospiraceae > Blautia > Blautia sp. MSK17_66. The sequence goes on along the minus strand of NZ_JAJBNQ010000017.1, from coordinate 43,057 downwards.
GGATAGTGCACTGATGATGTCCTGGGGTGCGTCTATGGCTATGCTGATGATGCTGATTTTTTTTTCGCGATAGGGGATCCCCATTCGGCCGATGATGTGGTCGCGGGCATCGTAGAGGAGCTGGTTGAGGCTTTCAATTGACTCGCTGTCTTCTACGATGATGGAGATTACTGCTACTCTTGTATCCATAGCTGATCCTCCTTGTATTGGTTTGGGATGATGAGTTTCTTCTAATCTGAGATAGAATTCGACTCCTGCCCGGGATGGAATTTGGCTTCTGTCCGAGATAGAATTCGACTCCTGCCCGGGATGGAATTTGGCTTCTGTCTGGGATGGAATTCGCCCCCTGCCCGGGATGGAATTTGGCTTCTGTCTGAGATAGAATTCGACTCCTGCTTGGGATGGAATTTGGCTTCTGTCCGAGATAGAATTCGACTCCTGCCCGAGTAGAAAACTGGATTGAACTGACGGTAAACGGAGATTTCGTCGAGAGTTACGTGCTAGCTGCTGCCACCGAGCGCACTGTCTGAGGCGAAGCCGAGTTTGCGCGAATGGCAGCAAACAAGCGCACGTAACGAACAGAAATCGCAGTGTGTCAGAAAACCAGTTTTCTATCCCGGGCAGGTTGATTCAAGTTTCTACTCAACAGGTTAATTCGATTTTCTGCTCAGACAAGAATGTCCTCTGTAATCTGCTATATATCTGTATGATGCTTTGTATTAGCAGATACGTGGCAGTAGTTCTCCTCCTGGCTGTGGAAGAAGTGCCTGTGTTCCAATCTCGGTAGTCATGACTACCTTACCTGGCTGATCGGCGGTGACTTCTCCGATAATGGCTGCATCTTTGGAGTAAGGGCACTGGCGAAGGGTCTCGACAATTTTTTCTGCCTCGGATTTTGGTGCCATGATCACCATTCGTCCCTCGCATGCCAGATAAAGGGGTTCGAGTCCGAGCATTCCACAGACGCCCTTAACTTCCGGTGCGACCGGAACAGCGGCTGCATCAAGACGGATTCCTACATTACTCTGTCCGGCAATTTCATAAAGGACAGTTCCCACACCGCCGCGGGTAGCATCACGGATCACATGGAGATTATGGGTAGTATTCATCACTGCCTCTACCGTATTCCAAAGTGGTGCGCAGTCGCTTGTGACATCAGCTTCGATGCCAAAATCTTCTCTTGCAAGAAGAATAGTGCATCCATGTCTTCCCACATCGCCGGTCACAATGATTGCATCTCCAGGCTGTGCCAGTGTTCCGCCAACCCTGACTCCTTCTTCGATCTGTCCCATTCCTGTAGTAGTAATAAAGACACCATCTACCTGACCTTTTCCGGCTACTTTGGTATCTCCGGACACGATATGTACGCCGGCCTCCGATGCGGTTTTTTCCATAGTTGCTGCGATTTCTTCCAGTTTTTCCATTGGAAATCCTTCTTCAATGACAAACGCGCAGGTCAGGTACAGAGGTTTTGCCCCCATGCATGCAAGATCATTGACTGTGCCGCAGATAGAAAGTTTTCCGATATTTCCTCCCGGGAAGAATGCCGGTGAGACGATAAATCCATCCGTAGAAACTGCCATTTTTCCTGCTGGTGGAGTCAATACTGCTGCATCGTCTGCAGTCAGATCCGGATTGGCAAAGTGTGCCGCAAAGATCCGGTCGATCAGTTCAGAGGTCTGACGACCTCCTGCTCCATGTGCCATTGTTACTGTTTTATCTTTTAAAGTGCTCATAAGATTATCCTCTTTTCTATCATATCTTTCAACATAGTTATGCCCTGTTTTACTGATTGACCCGACAATTATTTACAATCTCCATACGCATAATAAGCGGAACAGGCACCTTCGTTAGAAACCATGCAGGCTCCTATTGGATGCTGCGGGGTGCATCCCTTTCCGAACACTTTACAGTCGGATGGCTTACATTTTCCTTGTAGGACATCGCCACATCTGCATGCCGGATTGGCTTTTCCCTGAATCGGTGGAATGGCGTATTTCTTTCGTGCATCAAACGTGCTCCACGCTTCTTTAAGCTGAACGCCTGACTTTGGAATCACCCCAAGACCTCGCCACTCGCTGTCGCAGGCTTCTGTCATTTCATCTGTGAGCTGCTGTGCTTCTCTGCTTCCTTCTGGCTTTACCACCCTCGGATAACAGTTTACAAAGAATGGTTTTCCTTCCTGAAATTTCGCCAGTGAAACAGCCAGGGCCGTCAGGAGTTCTTTCGCTGTAAAACCGGCAACTACTCCACTTACTCCCTCATTTACCAGATCTTCACAGAGTTCTGTCCCTGTAATGGCATTGACATGTCCCGGATATAGAAAGACATCCGCACTTCCTTTCAGTGCTTCATAAGCCTGGGGCATCGTCTTGTTTGCCATCAGAAGTGAATAATTAGAAAGTCCATCTTTCTTTGCCTGTTTCACAGAAAGACACTCTGCCGGAGTCGTAGTCTCAAACCCGACAGAGAGGAAAACAACCTGTTCTTCCGGATGTTCCAGGGCATATTTTTCAGCATCTGCCGGAGAATAGACAATGCGGATTTTGGCTCCTTTTTCTCTTGCTCCTGCAAGGCTCAGCTTTGTTCCCGGCACACGTACCAAATCGCCAAATGTGCAGATTGTCACGCCTTTTTCCAGTGCAAGCCACACTGCCTCATCGATAAAACTAACCGGTGTCACACAGACCGGACATCCCGGTCCTGAAATCAGTTCCACCTGCGGCGGCAGAAGCTTACGGATTCCCAGGCGAAAAATCTCATGTGTATGTGTTCCGCAGACTTCCATGATACGAACTGCCGGTCCGTCGTAATTCTCTATGATCTCTCTCGCTGTTCTTTTTTTCTCTTCTCCCATTACAGCAGTTCCTCCATCAGATGATCGGTTTCATCCTCATCTTCGTCTGTGATCTTTGCGATTGCCACACCTGCATGAACCATCACATAATCACCCGGTTCTAGATCCTCAAGAAGCTGGGCAGAAACCTCTCTTTTGGCTCCGCCGGCATCCACAACTGCTGTTCCTTCACTGATTTTTACTACCTTTGCTGATAATCCTACACACATGTAAATACCTCCCTGATTCTGTATGCAAACAAGTCCCTCTCTCTGCCTTTCGCAGTTGAAGCAGAGAACTTACCTGCTTTGGTTAACTGGTCATTTGTTCCGTGATTTTCCTTCAAGATATGTCATCGCATACACGGCCTGTCCAAGTGCGATTCCGCCGTCATTTGGCGGAATAAGCTGGTGTTTCAGAACCTCAAATCCCCTGTCTCTCAGCATATGATCCGTAAGTTCCAGAAGCAGTCGGTTCTGGAAAACACCGCCGCTCAAGGCAGCCTTATTGCAGTCTCTCTTCTCCCTGATCCGCACACAGATTTCTGTAATCTGACGGGCAAGTTCTTCATGAAAAAAGTATGCCAGCCTTCCCACTTCTTCTCCGTTTAGTCTTTGATCCAGGATAGTTCTGATCAGTCCCTCTGTGTTGAGAAGCATCCTGCCCTCTGTATCTGTTACTCTGTCGTCTTTCCTCTTCTGATATTGCCTTTCCTGCATACCAGATCGCATAGCATCCAACAAAAACTTCTTATTTTTCTGTATTTCAGACATTTTTTTTGCTCTGTATTCTTCCGCTGCAAATTCCAGTGCCATAGAAGCCTCCCCTTCAAAGGTAGATTTTCTGCAGATTCCAAGTATCGCACTCACTCCGTCAAAAAGTCTTCCTGCACTGGTGGATATCACTGTATTGATCCTGCGGTCTGCCATGGTAAACTGTACGTTCGCTTCCTGCTTCGTACAAAGTTCCAGCTTTTCTATGATCTCAGCCGCTTTTTCTCTGTCACCCATCAGGCCATAGATCAGCGATACCGCAATCCTCCAGCCTTCTTTGGAGGAAGTATCTCCGCCAGGCTGAAGAAATGGCATCACGCTTCCCAGTCGCTCAAATCCATTTCTGTCTGACAGAAGGATTTCTCCTCCCCAGATTGTTCCGTCGGTTCCATATCCGGTGCCGTCAAACGATATTCCAATCACCTGATCTGCACAGTCATTCTCTGCCATACAGGACAGAATGTGTGCATAGTGATGCTGCACTTTGAGCACCGGAAGTCCCAGTTCTTCTGCGACCATCACTGAATTATACCGCGGGTGCATGTCGCAGCAGACAATCTCCGGCTCCACCTCCAGAAGAGTTTCCAGCCGTCCGATGGTTTCTCTGAGTGCTTTGACTGTACGCAGATCTTCCAGATCTCCCACATAAGGTGATGGATAAAAGCGGTTATCCACCCCAATACAGAAAGAGTTTTTGAGTTCTCCACCGATAGCCAGCACCTGCCCCTGATATGGTGTGGAAACCATAAACGGAAGCGGTGCATACCCTCTGGAACGGCGGATCATATATGGTTTCTTTTCATAAAAATCCATCACGGAATCATCTGCCCGGATACGGATCTTACGGTCATGAGACAGCATACAGTCACAAAAACCCCAAAGTTCCGTTTCTGCCTCCTGGTCATCACGGCAGATTGGTGCACCTGAGGTATTTCCACTGGTCATCACCAGAAATTCCGGCATTTCGATTCCATCATCGTACTGAAAAAGCAGAAGCTGTACCGGTGCATACGGCAGCATCACGCCAACCTTTGGGTTCCCCGGTGCCACAGAGGGACAGAGGATTTCTGCGTCTTTTCTTTTGTTCAGAAGCAGGATTGGTTTCTGATGACCATCCAGGATTTTCTCCTGTTCTTCTGTCATTTCGCATGCTTTTGTGACTGCTTTCAGATCCTTTGCCATCACCGCAAATGGCTTCATTGGCCTTCGTTTCAGCTGGCGAAGCCGACTGACTGCTGCTTCATTGGAAGCATCACAGCAGAGATGAAAACCTCCGATTCCCTTGATTGCAGCAATGCCACCCTCAGAAATCGTGTTTCTGACACAGGTAATTGCCTCTCTGCCACGCTCATCCCTGCCGATCAGATAAACTTCCGGTCCACATTCATTGCAGCATACCGGCTGTGCATCGTATCTTCTGGTCTTCGGATCGTGGTATTCTTCTGCACAGTCCGGACACATTGGGAACTCTTTCATGCTGGTCCGTTCACGGTCATACGGAAGCGAATCCAGGATTGTAAGTCTCGGTCCGCAGCAGGTACAGTTAATAAAAGGATGCAGATATCTCCGGTTCTTCGGATCAAACATCTCTTCCTTACATTCCTCGCAGATTGCAATATCCGGTGAGACAAAGATCTCTCCCTTTGTCTTTTCACTTTCGATAATGTCAAACTGTGCATAACTCTCCGGATTTTTTACGTTTTCCACATTTATCTTCAGGATTGCCGCCCTTTTTGGTGGACGATTCCGGATATCTGAGAGAAAACCCTCCACCGCTTCCTTTGGTCCCTGTGCATAGATTTCTACATAAGGGCCTTTGTTGCAGACATTTCCGCGAACCTTCCTCTCTGCTGCATGGCGGCTGACTGTAGGCCGGAATCCTACCCCCTGCACAATCCCGTAAACACGGATCCGTCTGGTGATCTCACTTATCATATGCTCACTCCCACCTGATATATTTTTACCTTCCGATCAGTTTTCCGGAAACTGCAAAATGTCTCATATTCACAAACATTCCAGTAAAATCCGCTGTCATCTGCTTCATACATTCATCTGCAAAAATAATATCAAAATCTCCATTTCGCACCAGTTCTATATAGTCCTCCTCATCTCGAAGTGCTGTATCTTTCTCCTTTTGAAGTTCCTTTTTCATCATGAACCAGCCTGCCGTCTGAACACTTCCTGCCCCTCTGTTCTGCAGTTCCCTGCGGACAGAATCTGCGATCACCTGCTGATGTACAACCAGAATTTTCTTATTCGTATAATCAATCTCCGGAAGCAGTTCCTCCACCAGAGGATAATCGATCTCATACGGAGTTCCGAAGGTTTTTTCCAGATATTGTGCCGTCGCGATCGCGGCCGGAGAGACAACGATATTTTTACTCACTGAGGAGGCTTTTTTTACTTCTTCAAGACCGTCCCCCATACAATAACAGACTGCCTGCATATCCTGTTTCTGACGGAACAGGTCACGTATTTTATCTGCTGCCGCAAGATCACTTACATCCTGCGGTGTCATTCCGAGAATCCCAACCCTCTTCTCATCCACGGGATATTTTTGTACCGCAAAGGTCTTAAAAAGCTCCAGAAAAGCCTTCTCCTCACCTTTGTCATAAAGCTCCATTCCATCTGTATCTACAGTAAGAACCGGAATGTTTATCTTCCTTTCTGTCATGCGTTTAAGTGCAAGATAATCGGTTGCGATCACTGCCGGAACCGGTGTCCCGATCACTGCTGCAAACGTCGCATCTACTTTCTGCGCGGCATCTGCAAGCTTGGCAACCAGTCGGTCATCTCTGCCCAGAATGGCATCCATATCCCGAAGTCCTGCACTGAAAATAGCACTTTTCTGTTCAAACCACCGCGGCTCATCAAAGCCGCAGACATTACCGGTGCATCCTCCGGCATCACAGATCACCACAATGCCTCCCAATTCAAAAAGCACTGATACTGCACCTGACTGATCCGGTGCAAACGGTGTCAGATATTTACGAAGTCCTCTCATTGTATTTCCCCCAATTTAAATCATTTCGAACAAGTCCCCGCAGAACAATCTTTACTCTTCCCGGAAGTTTATAATACGCTATAAATCAAAAAGACTCCTCCACCGTCAGGGTAGAGAAGTCCTCTAATAATCATGATAACAACTATTCCTGCTTGGAGCTGCAATGACCTGTCCGGTCCTGTACATTTATCTTTCCTCGCCATCAGAGTCTGTTCTTTAGTATTTATAAAATTTGAACGTATCTGTGAATTCGCATTCAGGTAGAAAAATTCATCCTGTCTGCTGATACGTCTATTTTACTCCACAATGAAGCAGTCAGTCAACGCTAACAGCCATAAAAAACACCCCTACTCCAGATTCAGTTTCTCCAGACTTTCCAGTCGGGACTGATATTTTGAATCGGATGCTTCCTCAAATGCCGCTTCTTTTTTCATCTTATCCAGAGCTGCAGAAGCTTTTTTGATGGTCTGAATCGTACCGGCTCCGGCTACACAGCCGCCCGGGCAGGCCATTCCTTCCAGAAGATAGCCATTGTACTTGCCAAGCTTGGCCATCTGGAGCATTTTTTTGCAGTTCTGAAGTCCCTCTGCATTCACAACCTTCACTTCACGGTCAGGATCAATTCTCTTTACAGCATGAACAACTGCCTGTGCCACACCACCGCTTACTGCAAATCCACGACCATCCGCACTTGCACGGAAAAGCGGTTCTCCTTCTGGAATGTCCTTCCAGTCTACGCCTTTCGCATCAAACATTCCCGCAACCTCCTCAAAGGTCAGCACAAAATCCACATAACTGCGGATTGTCTTTCGGCTTGCCTCCAGCTTCTTGGCAGCACACGGTCCCACAAAAACAATCTTGCAGTCAGGCTCTTTCTGCTTGATCAGTCTCGCAGTCAGAACCATCGGAGTCAGTGCCATGGAGATGCATTTCGCCTGCTCCGGAAAAAGCTTCTTCGCCATCATAGACCAGGAAGGACAGCAGGATGTTGCCATAAACGGGAGCTCCTCCGGAACCTCTTTCAGGAAATCCTTGGCCTCCTCGATCGTACAGAGATCCGCTCCGATCGCTACTTCTCTGACATCTGTAAATCCAAGTGCCTGAAAAGCACCACGGATCTTTGTGTTTTCCAGACCCTCAAACTGACCTGCGATTGCCGGTGCAAGGATTGCATAAACCGGAGACTCACTCTTGAGTGCCATGATCGTCTGGAATATCTGTCCCTTATCAACGATCGCACTGAATGGACAGCTTACGAGACACTGTCCGCAGGATACACATTTGTCCTGGTCGATCTCAGCTCTTCCATACTCATCAGAACCGATGGCATTCATTCCACAGGCTTTTGTACATGGACGTTCCTGCTTGATGATCGCATTATATGGACAGGCTTCTACACATTTCCCACACTTGATGCACAGGGACTCATCAATATGAGAATGTCCATTTTCCATGTGCACGGCTTTCTTCGGACAGACCTCAACACATGGATGTTCCAGACAGCCTTGGCATCCTTCTGTGACCATTACCTTCTTTTCCGCACAGGCATTACATGCAAATTTGATCACATTGATAAGCGGCGGCTCATAATATTTCTCTTCGATCACACTCGCCTCTACGCCTTTGGAAAGTGGCGCATGCTCTGTGACTGGTCTTAATGACATTCCCATTGCCACGCGAAGTCTCTCGCCTACTACTGCTCTTTCCAGAAAAATACTGTCACGGTAAGAAGCTACCTCTCCCGGAATGATCTTATATGGAAGTTCCTCGATCATCTTCGGATCGTCGCCCTCATATGCCATTCTGGCAATCTCTGTAAAAATTTTGTGTCTGATTTCTGTTTTGGATGAATACAGTCCTCTCATCATTACCTCCTGATTTTTTATGACATAACTATTTACCGCGATCATAGCTATAGTGTTTTGCATTATTGTTCCCTCTTGAAAAGATAATATCATTAAGTAAATCGAAACTCAACAAAGTATCTCAAAAGAAACAATTTTAAAACTTCCAACTGGAGAAATGGAACAGATTCTGATAAAATAATCATATCAAGGAGATTAGGGAGGCTATGAGTAGCAAGAATACAACACACGGTTATTTAACACACCCCTTAAGTGCCTCAAACAGCCGTCTCACTCCCGCAAATCCATAAGGCTGTTCATCCTGATTCCACATCAGCCCCGGACAGTCCTGATGATAATAAAGGGCATCCTTTCCTATTGTGATATTCACTCCACTCTGTGCCGGATCGTAGTAGATCATCGTCGGTTCCATATTGGAAAATACTCTCGTATCAGGACTCAAAAGTGCCAGCTGTTTCATATATACGAAGTTTTCCACCGTGATCGTTCCATAGATCTCCGGAACCTTAAATCCATACTTCAGAAGTGCCAGCGCCAGTTCAAACGGATCTCCGTTCATACATTCTCCGACGGCAAAGGATGCATCCGGACATACTTTACGGAAATCTTCTACCGCCTGCTCGGCTGTCCTTCGATATTCCTCTGTATCAAACTTCACTCCAAGTACTGACGCCAGTACCTGATACTGATTCTGTATCTTGTCTGTCTGATACAGCCGCCGAAGTTCAATGAACGGAATGTTTAATCTGTCATTAAAATCCTCTGCTGCGAAGCGTGATTCCTGGTGAAGAACCAGGTTAAAATTCGCCTCCGACATCGTCTTGTATTCTTCAAAATCTCTGCATCTGGATATCTCATGGATCGTCTTGATTCCCGCACCATGAAGTAGTTCATACAGTTCACAGTCGTCCACAATCGGTGAAAAAAATCCCAGGAGATTGACCACATTTCCTTTCTTTTTTGCCGGTTCAAGAAGGGAATATAAGGACTGTCTTACATGTACCATCGGCGGTTTTCTTCCCTCTCTGGTTAGTGCATACATATAACACGGACGCACCGGAAGTCCTGCTTTTTCCTCAGCCTTACGGCAGACACGCTCCATATCCGTACCGAGAAGTGCATCCACACAGGTGATACAGATCATCACAACGGAGGGCTTCTTATCAAGGCCTTCACAGATTTCTGCTACTGCTTTGGGGATCTTTTTGAGATGACGTCCTGTCACAATATCTGTCTCATCCATCATCAGATAAAAGAAACGGTTGTCATATTCACGCATGGAACTGATCAGTGATGTATTTCGCCCGCAGCAGCCCGGTGCCACGATCAGCATGATCGAATCTGGAACAGCAAGTCCGGCTCTCTTCACACCGAATCCTTCTGCTCCCGGAGAGTTGAAGGCAAGAGTTGCCGGAGAGCTGTAGATCAGGTGCATATTGGATTTAAACTGATCCGGGATATTATCTTTTCCACGCTCATTCAGTTCTTTTACGGTACAATAATAGGCTCTGCTCATTCTTCTTCCTCAGCTTTCAAAAGCATTTCTGCCAGGTCAAAAAATCTCCTGCTGATCTCGGACTCTGAATCTCCCTCGATCACTGTTTTGCCCTGGTCTTCCCAGCGGATGATCTCGTCGCTTCTCGGTATCTCCCCTACGATCGGGATTCCGGCCTTCTCAGCAAATGCCTGTACTTTTTCTGTTTCATTTTCTACATTTCGATGATTCAGTACGATACCGAAAATCCTTGCATAGCTTCTGTCTTCAAAGTTCCGCACCGCGCTGGAAATGTTGTTTGCCGCATACAGGGCCATCTTTTCTCCTGAGGTCACGATGAGGACTTTTTCCGCATACCCCTCACGGATCGGGGCTGCAAATCCACCGCAGACCACATCCCCCAGCACGTCGTAGAGTACGACATCCGGCTTATATGTTTCAAATAACCGCAAGTCTTCAAGCAGCTGAAAAGTTGCTATGATGCCTCGTCCGGCACAGCCAAGTCCGGGTGTGGGACCTCCGGTTTCAATACAGAGAACACCGCCGAATCCCTCTCTGGAAATGTCCTCCAGTGTCTCCGGTTCCTCATCTTCTTCCCGCATATAATTCATTACCGGGCGAAGCGGTTCTCCGCCAAGCAGGTTGATCGTGGAATCTGCCTTCGGGTCACAGCCGATCTGGATAACCTTCTTGCCCATGGACGCAAAAGCCGCTGCCAGGTTGGAAGTCACCGTTGATTTTCCGATACCGCCCTTTCCATAGATTGCTACTTTCAGCATTTGTAAACTCCTCCCCATATGTCAAAACAGCCTCTGAATATTGGCCGCTCGAATTGTGTGTATTATCTTTTATAACAATCCCGCAAACAACCGCATGAACAGCTGTCCCAGGCGCAGATATGCACTGCGTCCCACGCGGTATTTCTCAGTGACCTCACGACACTCTTTCATCGTCGCCTCCAGGTCATTCCGGATATCCAGAACCGCATCACAGTCTGTCATAAAGCATCCGTTTTCAAAGTGGTGATACAGGCTTCGATAATCCAGATTGATGGTTCCGCAGGTCGCCATACAGTCATCTGCAACGCTCATCTTGGCGTGACAGAATCCCGGTGTCCATTCATAAACACGGACTCCGTCCTTGACCAGTCCGTGATAGAAGGATCGTGTTATATTGTAGATCTGTTTTTTGTCCGGAATACCCGGAGTAATGATCCTGACATCTACGCCACGCTTGGCTGCAAGTGTCAGCGCATGTGTCATTTCATCCGTAATGATCAGGTACGGTGTCATGAACCAGCAGTATTTTTCCGCCTTATTCACCATGCTGATATAAACTTCCTCTCCCACCTGTTCGTTGTCCAGAGGACTGTCGGCATATGGCTGTATAAATCCAGTCTGCTGTGCTTCATATGGATATTTCGGGAGAAATTGTTCAAAATCCGTATCATTTTCATCTTTGTCACTGACTGCATTCCACATCTCAAGAAAGATCACTGTCAGGGAACGTACCGCATCACCCTCCAGACGGATACCCGTATCCTTCCACTGTCCGTAAGGGTGTGTCAGATTGAAATACTCATTTGCAAGGTTATATCCGCCTGTAAATCCAACTTTGCCGTCGATCACGGTGATCTTTCGGTGGTCACGGTTGTTCAGAAACAGATTCAGACCTGGCATAAACGGGTTAAACACACGACAGCGGATTCCGACTGCTTCCATCTTTTTTGTAAAGTCTGTATTGATAAAGCCAATCGAGCCCATATCGTCATAGAATACCCTTACCTCCACGCCGGCCTTTACCCGGTCTTCCAGCACCTGCTGGATCCGGTGCCAGGCCTCGGCATCCTCAATTGCATGGTATTCCATAAAGATAAACTGCTCTGCTTTTGCCAGATCCTGAAGCTGCGCTTCCAGTCCCTTTGCCGCCTCATCAAAATAGGTCACATCTGTATTCTGATACACCGGATACGCAGCATTTCTGTGGATATAGGAAGAAATATTTCCGGCTTTTGGAATTTTCTGCTGAAGTTTTTCCTGAATCTTTCTGTTCTCCGGGAGCAGCGGCAAAAGCTGTTCGTCGATTTTCTGATAACGTCTCCTCATCTTTTCGGTACCACCGTTCAGACCGACCAGAAGATACAGGCCAAGTCCCATGATCGGGAACATGAGGATCAGAAGGATCCAGGGAACTTTGATCGTCGAGGTAACCGGTGATGCATACATATTCAAAATAACGATCACGCCCACAACTCTCGTGAGAAGATTGACTGCCTCTGCATATCTGTTGAGTTTTGTAAACATTAAAATAATAAATATTACTTCCAGCAGGATACATATCACCGAAAAAACAAGCCTGGTGACTCCATTCTTCGTCTTTGCCCTGCCTTCTACCGTAGTAGATTTCATAAAATCCCACTCCTTCTTTCCTGCGGCCAGATTGAACCTGCAGTATGATAGTGAAACACATCATAGCACTTTATGTCGAATCCGTAAATACATCTTTTGCACTGTAGATTTAAAAAAGGAGCGATGCTCCTATCAACATCGCTCCCTGTAATTACTCTTTTACACTCAGACGCACCAGTGCTCTCTGAAGCTTGGCAGATGCCATCTTGTATTCCTGGTCGGTGAGACCGCCCTTGGCGATCATCTCCTCGGCCCGTTTTCTGGCTGCCTGTGCACGTTCCTCATTGATATCTTCTTTCCACTCCCAGGTGGTTGCAAGAAGACGACAGGTTCCATTCATCACAGAAAGCATCCCACCGATGCAGGCTGCAGTCCGTCTGGTCCCGTCCTCCATAACTACACTGGCTTCACCCATGCCAAGAGCGGTACAGAAGTTGCAGTGTCTTGCAAGAATGGCGATATCTCCGCCGATGCTTCTGCAGATCACCCGCTCCACATTGCCTTCAAAAAGCAGTCCGTCCGGTGTTCCGATCCGTAAAGGGAAGGTACTCATAAGCCACCTCCTTTACTGTTTCTTGGCTTTTTCAAATACTTCATCGATGGTTCCTGCAAACAGGAAGTAGCTCTCCGGGATGTCATCGCATTCGCCGTCAAGGATCATCCTGAAGCCTCTTAAGGTTTCCTTCAGAGGAACATATTTACCAGGCATACCTGTGAACTGCTCTGCTACAGAAAAGCTCTGTGACAGATATCTCTGAACTTTACGTGCACGGTTTACCGTACGTTTATCTTCCTCAGAAAGCTCATCCATACCCATGATGGCAATGATATCCTGAAGTTCTTTGTAACGCTGAAGCACACGCTGTACAGATCTCGCGATCTCATAATGCTCTTTTCCGACGATCTCAGGCGAAAGGATACGGCTTGTGGAATCCAGCGGATCTACTGCCGGGTAGATACCCTGACTGGAGATCTCACGGGAAAGTACCGTCGTAGCATCCAGATGTGAGAATGTCGTTGCCGGAGCCGGGTCCGTAAGGTCATCGGCAGGCACATAAACAGCCTGTACGGATGTGATGGAACCCTTTCTTGTGGATGTGATACGCTCCTGTAAATTACCCATTTCTGTTGCCAGTGTCGGCTGATATCCTACAGCTGACGGCATACGTCCGAGAAGTGCGGATACCTCAGAACCGGCCTGTGTGAAACGGAAAATATTGTCAATGAAAAGAAGCACATCCTGGTTCTTCTCATCACGGAAATATTCCGCCATGGTAAGACCGGAAAGACCGACTCTCATACGTGCTCCAGGCGGCTCATTCATCTGACCGTAAACCAGAGCAGTTTTGTCGATAACTCCACTTTCTTTCATTTCATTATAAAGGTCATTTCCCTCACGGGTACGCTCTCCAACACCTGTAAATACAGACAGACCACCGTGAGCAGTAGCTACATTGTGGATCAGCTCCATGATAAGAACTGTTTTTCCTACACCTGCACCACCGAACAGACCGATCTTACCACCCTTTGCATATGGGCAGATCAGGTCAACGACCTTGATACCTGTCTCCAGGATCTCTGTTGCCGGCATCTGTTCTTCATAGGAAGGAGCCGGACGATGGATGGACCAGCGTTCCTTCGCCTCCGGAGCCGGCTGGTTATCTACCGGGTCTCCAAGAAGATTGAATACTCGTCCCAGGCAGGCATCTCCTACCGGAACTGTGATCGGGCCGCCGGTATCTACCGCCTTCGTGCCCCGGACAAGACCATCGGTAGAGTTCATGGCAATACATCTTACGACATCATCACCAATCTGCTGTGCTACCTCGGCTGTCAGCTTTGCGCCGTCTGATTCTATTTCTATGGCATTGAGAAGAGCCGGAAGTTCATCGTGCGCAAAGCGGATATCCAGAACCGGACCGATGACCTGTACTACTTCGCCAATGTGTTTTTCACTCATGTTTTAAGTCTCCTATGCTAAATTAAGCCCCTTTAAAGCCCTTCCGCACCTGCAACAATCTCCGTGATCTCCTGCGTGATGCTGGCCTGTCGTGCTCTGTTGTAATACAGATTCAATTTATCGATCATCTCTTCTGCATTACTTGTCGCAGCATCCATAGCCATACGTCTGGCTGCAAGTTCACTTGCTGTACTCTCACATACACCACCGTAAACAAGTCCCGCCAGATATTCCGGAACAATAGCGTCAAACACAACCTCTGCATTCGGCTCATAGAGGATCAGATTTTTCGTATCTACTCTGCCGCCGCTTTCTTCTCTGATATCTGTCATCGGAAGTATGGAAAATACATCCGGCTGCTGAGAAAGCATCGATGCAAAAACGGTATAACATAATTCGACATGCCCAAATGTTCCCTTGCGGAATTCTTCACAAAGCAGATTCGCTATTTCAAAACAGTCCGCCACCGAAATACCTGCGATCTCCGCAAAACGGTCTGTCAGGCATTCCACACCTCTCTGTCTGAAATATTCTACTGTCTTCTTTCCAATCGGCAGAACCACATAGTCCTTACCTTCGGCTGCCGCCTCCAGACATTTAAAAAGATTGGCATTGTATCCTCCCGCCAGACCTCTGTCACCGGCGATCACCACATAACAGCAACGGGGATTCGATGACTCTCTGGCATATACGGAGGAAAAATCCGTGTTTTCTCTTGCAATGTCCTTCAGTGTATCATGCAGTTCTGTAAAGTACGGACGACAGGTTTCTGCACGTTCCTTTGCCTTACGCAGTTTGGAGGATGCAACAAGCTCCATGGCCTTGGTAATCTGCATCGTACTTTGTACGCTTTTGATACGCAGCTTTACCGCTTTCATATTTCCAGCCATATGATTATACCCTCCTAATCACATTATTTGTCAGGTCTTGTATTCAGGAAATTCTCTGTATACGCTTCCAGTACATGACGCAGTTTTTCTTCTGTTTCCGGCTCCATTTTGCCTGTAGAGCTGATAAGCTGCATCACTTCCAGACCAGCTGCATCTGCATCAAGATAGGTGTACAGTCCTGATTCATATTCACTTACGTCTTCAACGTTGACTTTTTCGAGGATGCCCTTGGTTACCGCATAAAGGATCGCTACCTGCTTCTCTACCGGAACCGGTGCATTCTGGCTCTGTTTCAGAACTTCTACGATACGTGCACCCTGTTCCAGACGAGCCTTGGTATCCGCATCCAGATCGGAACCGAACTGGGCAAAGCTCTGCAGTTCACGATACTGAGAATAGATCAGCTTCAGAGTTCCGGCAACCTTCTTCATAGCCTTGATCTGCGCATCTCCACCAACTCGTGATACAGAAATACCAGGGTTTACCGCCGGCATGATACCGGAGTGGAAAAGCTCTGTTTCCAGGAAGATCTGTCCATCTGTAATAGAAATTACGTTTGTCGGAATATAGGCAGATACATCACCTGCCTGTGTTTCGATGATCGGCAGCGCTGTCAAAGAACCGCCGCCATGCTCGTCGTCAAGCTTCGCTGCGCGCTCAAGCAGTCTGGAATGCAGATAAAAAACATCTCCAGGATATGCCTCACGTCCAGGCGGACGACGGATCAGAAGAGAAAGTGCACGGTACGCAACCGCATGCTTACTCAGATCATCATAAATGATCAATACATCTTTTCCCTGGTTCATAAAGTATTCACCCATTGCACAGCCTGAATACGGTGCAATGTACTGCAGCGGGCTGGACTCAGAAGCTGTCGCAGCCACTACGATCGTATAGTCCATAGCACCGTTTCTGGTAAGATTCTCTACCAGAGATGCTACTGTAGATCTTTTCTGTCCGATTGCAACATATATACAGATTACATCCTTACCCTTCTGGTTGATGATCGTATCTGTTGCAATGGTTGTCTTTCCTGTCTGACGGTCACCGATGATCAGCTCACGCTGGCCGCGTCCGATCGGGATCATAGAGTCGATCGCCTTGATACCTGTCTGAAGAGGCTGATATACAGATCGTCTCTCACAGATTCCAGGGGCTTTGCTCTCTACCGGTCGAAATTCTTTTGTATCGATTGGGCCTGCACCATCAATAGGCTGACCAAGTGCATTCACTACTCGTCCGATCATGGCCTCGCCGACCGGCACAGACACAACCTTGCCTGTACGCTTTACGGTCTGGCCTTCACCGATATTCTCATCGGAGCCAAATATTACAATAGAAACACTGTTTTCTTCCAGGTTCTGTGCCATACCGAAATTTCCATCCTCAAATTCCAGCAGCTCACCTGCCATACAGTTTACGAGTCCGCTGGCACGTGCGATTCCGTCGCCAACCATAAGGATCGTACCTGTTTCATTCTGCTGTATCGCATTCTCATAATATTTTATCTGGCTTCGGATGACTTTGGATATTTCTTCAGGTTTTAATTGCATGCGTCCATTCCATCCTTTAACATTTTATATGTTACTGTTTCTTTCGCACACAGTAACGTTTGTTTTTGTAATACTACAACTGTGTAGTTTCCAGTCGTTTTGAGATATCCGAAATACGTCCCTGTACCGTTCCGTCAAGCTGTACGCCTTCCATCTCCACGCGGAGTCCTGCGAGTACGGTCGGGTCTGTCTTCTGTACCAGATGGATTTTTTTGCCGTTAAGCTTCTCAAGTTTTGCCCTGAGCGCCTCCATCTGCTCTTCCTTAAGTCTGATGGCACTTGTCACTACCGCTTCTACAATACCGTGATCAGCATTGTATCTTCTGGTGAATTCCTCGCAGCAGCCTGCAAACTCACGTAAAAGCTTTTTCTCGCATAAAAGCTTGAGAAAATTGAGAAGATACGGCTCTGCCTGTCCGCCAAAGGCTTCATCGAGAAGTTTCATCCTCTCGTCCTGCGGAATAGCCGGCTCTCCCAGTAATTTCAGATATCCTGGATTCTCCCGGAAAATCTGCCTGATTTCATTCATCTGCTCCATGATCTGTCCATCGAGCTTTTCTTCGGCAGCAAGATCATACAAGCTGCCCCCATAGACTCTGGCAGCCTGTGTCATGATGCCTCACCTACATTCTCAATAAAATCATTAATCAGTTTTGTGTGATCCTCTTCATTAAGTTCGCGCTCGATTACCTTACCGGCGATCTCGACAGCCATGCCGCCAATCTCTCCTTTGATCTCATTGACAGCCTTGCGTCTCTCCTGTGCGATGTCCTTCTCTGCCTTTTCCTTCATGGCAGTTACCTGGCTGGAAGCTTCCCTGATCATTTCCTCACTCTGGACAGCAGCTGTTTTCTGCGCTGTCTTAACGATCTCATTTGCCTTATCTCTGGCTTCCTGCATATTTTTCTCGTACTCGGATTTCATTGCCTGTGCTTCTTCCTTCGCCTTCACTGCATCCTGGATCTCCGCATCGGCTTTGGCCCTGCGCTTCTCCAGCATTTCATTGACCGGCTTAAAAAGAAATCGTTTGATGAGATACACCTGAATAAAAAGGTTGCAAATCGTCGCTATAAAATTCCACGGCACAATTCCTACTAATTCCTGTACCTGCATGTTTGTAACCTCCTGTTGTCACTGCCCGCTTATGCTGGCAGTTATCTCCTGTCCTGCTGTGATGCGTTCTTATCTGACACATCCGTTACTGTTTTCCTGATCAGCCCAGGAAGTTCATAAACATACCAGGTGCTACGAAGATAAGGAGCAGACCGGTTACGAAACCATAAATACCGGTTGTCTCTGCGATAGCACAACCAAGAAGCATGGTAGATGTAACATCACCCTTGCATTCTGGCTGACGTCCGATTGCTTCCAATGCACTTGCAACTGCATTACCTTCACCGATACCAGGGCCAATACCTGCGATCAGCGCACATCCTGCTCCAATTGCACAACCTGCTAATGCGATACCTTTTGCTAATAACTGAAAATCCATAATAAAAACCTCCTGTAATAAAATTGTCTCCGGATATTCCCATATACCCGGGATCCCTTATCTGCTGCTGTTCATCTCCTAACAACAGTTTTTATTCCTCTGCTGCATTTGCGATATACATAACCGTCAGCATACAGAAAATAAATGCCTGCATAATTCCTGAGAACCAGTCGAAATATACAGATAAAATAGCCGGTACACCTACATCAAGAATAGGTATCTGTGACAACACATCGCCCACAAGTCCCGGGATCAGTCCCAGGAGTGCGGAACTTGCCACTGCCAGCGCCCCATAAATCAGACCATTGATAACGACACCTGATAAAATGTTTCCGAAATGACGGCATGCCATACTTACCGGTGTTGCCAGTTCAGAAAGAACATTAAATGGTGTCATAACCGGAATCGGCTGTGTAAATCCCTTTAAGTAGCCGCCGAATCCACTGGTCCTGATCTTCTGCGCGGTGATCATGATAAATACCACAACCGCCCACGCTGCCTCTGTAGACAGATCCGATGTCGGACTTCGAAGTCCCACAAGGCTAATCAGGTTCGATACCACACTTGTCGCAAAAAGTGCCGCGACAAACGGAATCATGTACCTGAACTTCTCACCCATGTTTCCGACAACAAATTTATTCGCCGTCTCCACCAGAAGTTCTGCTACAGCCTGCCGTTTGGAAATATTTTCCTCCTTAAGATCATGCGTCAGCCAGATACACACTCCTGTGATCAGCAGCATAACGATCCAGCTTACTACCATGGTCTCACTGATTCTTAAAGTTCCCAGAACCGGCAGGTCAATGGGTAAAGTAAAAAGTATCTTCGCCCCATTAATATCCAGTTCCATACATTCACTCACCTCCTGTCTTGTTCAGATTTTCCCCTCCTAGTTTTTGTTATGAAATATCCCCACGATCTTGATTCCCGTTCCCGGAAATAAGAGTGGAGCAATTCCCGCTACAAAATGGAAGCACGGTGCAACGATCGCTGCGATCACCCACAGCATCATCATCAGAAAACGCTGTGAATAACTTGCTTTGAGTTTCATTCTCGCAGTTCCCTCATCTGTCGCTGAAGCTGCCTTCTGAACAGCCAGTCCCATCAGAAAGAAATTCAGGACTGCGATCAGTCCTCCTCCGATGCCTCCCAGAAATACGGTATAATCCAACGGCACTTTGTCCGGCATTGCAAAGTGAAATCCTGCAAAAAGGATCCACATCAGAACCAGACCGACTGCCGTGATCATGGCTACTCTCCTTGTTTCTTTTTTTACTGCCGGCTGCACCTTATCGAATATACTGCTCATAATTTCTTTATTCCTTTCATTTATTCTGTCCGTCATATCGCTGTTTATGAATGTCTGTTGAAATATATTTTATTTTTTTTGTGCTTTTTCTTCTCCTGTTTGTTTACAGAAAGATAAAACTTATATGCCACAGTCGCCGATCCGCCCATCCCAAAGAAAAATCCCGGAATATAGACCCAGCCTCCGACACCGGTCCTGGAAGTAATAAACCAGCAGAGTGCCAGGCACAGCAGAAGCGGTGTGATAAATGACAGTCCCAGCTGGGACAGCATTGTGACATTACGCAGGATTTCTGACCACCGTTTCAATAGTATTCTCCTTTTTTACTAATTTTTTGTCAGTTTTTCTTTTACACATAGTCAAATTTTACCACATTAATGTAAAAATCTCAATCCATTTGTACAAATTATTCAAATAATTTTGTTATCCTAACAAAGTTTTTGTTAGCATTATATCATTCTCGTCTTTTTGCTGTCATGTAACAAAAAAGAGGTTCTGTCCCAAAATGAGACAAAACCTCCTCGGTGTAATACAGGGTTGTTAATGCTCTTCAACTTTGGCACCGATGGAAGATGCCAAAATTGAAATTGTCTTTCCAACTTTTGTTTTTTGTGCTATGCTACTTGATACGACAATATTGAATTCTGGAATACATCTGATATATACTATCCAACTACAAAACTCACGGAGATAACCATCATGAAAACACAAACCAACACACCCAATATGGAGACGGGAAGTATTCCCAGACTCCTTGCGCAGCTGGCGATTCCGGCAGTTGTCGCACAGATCATCAACCTGCTTTATAACATCGTAGACCGTATCTACATCGGTCACATTCCGGGGATCGGAGCTGCCGCACTGACCGGCGTTGGACTTTTTGCCCCGATTCTGATGCTGCTGAATGCATTTGCCATGCTCGTCGGTTCCGGCGGTGCCCCGCGTGCAGCCATTGCAATGGGAAAGAAGGATAACGATCTGGCAGAGAAAATCCTCGGAAACTGTTTTACTTTGTTAGTCGGTCTGGCAGTTGTCCTGACTGTCGTGTTTTATGTAAGTGCACCGACGCTGCTCAGACTCTTCGGTGCCAGCGATGTCACCTTAACCTACGCATCTGACTATGCCAGAATCTATATTCTGGGAAGCTTTTTTGTCCTGATCGTACTGGGCATGAATACCTTCATTACCACCCAGGGCTTCGCCAGAATCAGTATGATGACTACGGTCATCGGTGCTGTTATCAATATCATCCTGGATCCGATTTTTATTTTTGTTCTTGGTATGGGCGTAAAGGGTGCAGCACTTGCCACTGTTCTCAGCCAGTCCGTAGGAGCTGTGTGGATCCTCCGCTTTCTGACCGGAAAGAAAACAATCCTTCGACTGAAACGAAGCAATATGCATCTGGAACTCAAGGTTTTTGGTCCCTGCCTTGCTCTTGGTATTTCTACCTTTGTCATGCTGTCAACAGAAAGTCTTCTGTCGATCAGCTTTACCAGCAGTCTTTCCAGATTCGGCGGTGATGTGGCTGTCGGGGCAATGACGATCATTACCAGTATCAGTCAGCTTGTCTCTCTTCCGCTTCAGGGAATCTGCCAGGGCGGACAGCCGATCATCAGCTACAACTTTGGTGCCAATAAGCCAGACCGTGTAAAGAAAGCATTTTTCACACAGTTCTGTACCTGCATCATCTATACATCTGCCTTCTGTCTTGTTGTGATGATTTTTCCAAAGGCATTTGCAGCAATCTTTACTTCAGATAAGGAACTTGTAACATATGCTTCCTGGGCACTACGCATCTACATGGCCGGAATCTTCTCTATTGGCTTCCAGGTAAGCTGCCAGCAGAGCTTTATGGCTCTCGGCCAGGCGAAAGTCAGTCTGCTTCTTGCCTGCCTGCGTAAGATCATCCTGCTGATACCTCTGATTTTCATACTGCCGAATTTCTTCGACAATAAAGTTTTTGCTGTATTTCTTGCAGAACCGGTAAGCGATATTATAGCTGCTACTGTGACAACGATCACCTTCTTTACACTGTTTAATTCCATTCTTAAGAAAGATAAAAGATAACTATTCACAGTAATGATAAAAGAAACCCGGGGCCTGCCGCCTCGGGTTTTGCTTACTGCACACTTTTTATTTATCAAATTTTATGATACATACATCCCATGCTGACAGGTGAATTTCACGCTTAGTACTATCAGCACTTCCAAGTATCACTTCAAAATCATCCGCTGCTTCAACTCTTTGCTCTTCCCAGGAATAATTCAGATAGAAACGAATCTTTTCGCCCTTTGCATTGATTCCCTCACGCACGATCACCGGGAATTTCTCCGGAGCTGCTGCATTTATACCAGACTGAGCCAGAATCTTTATCAACATCTGCTGCAGGTAATGTTCTTCAAACATACATCCGATATACCAGGCATTTCCTCTTTCATATGTATGATGTGTAACTGCGGCATACTTTTTCCAGTTCGGATGCTGATATGCAGAAATGATTTCTGCACCATCAGGAATCAGGAGTTCCATGAAGGTCTCTGCCTCTGGTTCACTGCCCTCAAACCCTGTCAGAGTGACATTCTCCGGGAACGTAAACTGCTGATAATACATACCAAAGACTTCACTTAAGATATGTGGCTGTCTGTCAGGATACACTTTTACATTTTCGTTGGCAAAAGCGGTCTTGAACGTCGCAATCAATGTACCGCCCTGAGCAGTATACTCTTTCAGACGTGTGAGGATTTTTTCATCTGCGGTGTACATGGCCGGAAGGATGATTGCCTGGTATTTCTCAATGTTTTCGCTCTCTTCCCATATAATGTCACACTCGATATTTACTTTGTAAAGTGCATCGTAGATCCAGCGGACAACATCATTATAACCAATTCCATTATCTCCTGCTGCACTGGCTTCGATTCCAAACCATTTAAGTGCAGTCAGAGCCTCATTGTTCACCATGATCGCAACTTTGTTATCTTTCTTAAAGCCTGATAAGACAGGTGAAAGTTTCTTAAACTCGCTGCCTATGATACACGTCTCTCGGTATACGGCATTTTCTTCCATATCATGGCTCAGAAGACCTTTCCAATAAGTCTCAAAAGAGTTATGGATTGAATGCCAGTGCCAGTACATCACACCAAGAGCACCGGAGGCCAGATGGCTGTATGCCTGCAGGCGAAGCTGTCCATCATATGGTGTCCATCCCGGATAGCCCTGTGCTTCGGTTTCCAGAACCAGGTAGTTGTCATTTTTGAGACAGCGGATCAGATCACCACCAAATGCGATTTCTGCACCACTCAGGTGATCCTGGGTTGGATGATAAATATCCGTTCCTGCTATAGTCAGATGTTTTGCACATTTAAAATGGTTTACATCCGGCTGCACGCCGTAGGAATATCCTCTCCACTCAAAATCCAGATTGTGAGTGATAAACTGGTCTTCTCTCTTATATTCTGAAACAATCTCTGCCTGCCAGCCAAGGAATTCTTCCACCAGACTTCTCTGGTATTTTGCAAACTCTGCCCCCAGACTTCCATTGATCGTACCGCGCACATCCGGAAAATCTTCCCAGGCATTGATGCGATTGCTCCAGTAATCCAGACCGAATTCATGATTCATGGCATCCAAATCATTATGAAATTTCTCCCGGAGATATTTCACAAAACTGAGCTGCACATTCTTGCCTGCAGTTCCATAATATTTCGTTTCATTATCAAGCTGGAATCCGATCACACATTTGCGGTGTGCTGAAACTTCCATCAATTTACGGATGACTCTTTCCGCATAATAACGATAGACCGGATGAGTGATGTCCATGATCTGTCTCGCACCATAGATTCCTCTGCCTTTGACCGTCTCCGCCAGCACACCCGGATATGCCTTCACCATCCAGGTCGGTACTGCATAAGTCGGAGTCCCTATGATTACGTTAATTTCCGCCTCTTCCATCGCATCCATTACACGGATCACATGTGAAAAGTCAAAAACTCCTTCCTGCGGTTCGCAGGTGCTCCATGTGGATTCTGCGATCCGAACCGTATTGATCCCGGCTTTTTTCATCATGGCAACATCTTTTGCCAGCCGTTCATACGGCATATACTCATCGTAATACGCTGCCCCATAGAGTAATTCCCTCATACACAATACCCCTCTCATTCGATTTTTCACATATATATATATTTCACATCTTTCTACATCAATAATAAACTGTTTTATCCCTCCTATGCAACTCTTTTATTGTTACTGTTCAAAAATATGTTAATGTTCACTCCAACGGCCCTGGCAATCAGTCCTCTCTCTGATTATCTGCTTGGATTGGATGATCCTCTTCCGTATATTTCTCTATTTCTGTCGTTGTTACCCGTTTGATATGTTGTTTTTTCAGGTGCAGATATACGCATTCCCGAAAAATAGTATAAAATACCGACAGCAGTGGGATGAAAACAAGCATGCCTACAATCCCCATAAGATTTCCACCGATTGTAACTGCTGCCAGCACCCAGATTGATGGAAGCCCTACAGATTCACCAACAACATGCGGATAGATCAGATTTCCTTCAATCTGCTGCAGCACCAGAAATACTATTATAAATAAAATTGCCTGCTTCGGGCTTACCATAAAGATCAAAAAGCCTCCTACTGCACATCCAATGAAAGCCCCGAAAATAGGAATCAATGCTGTAAATGCAATTAACACTCCAATCAAAAGTGCATATGGCATCCTCAAAATACTCAGTGTGATAACAAACATACATCCGAGAATCACAGCTTCCAGGCACTGACCTGTAAGAAAGTTTGCAAATGTCCGATATGTCAGAGAACAGACTTTAAGAAAAGCATCTGCTTTTTGTTGTGGAAGAAATGCGAAAAATACTTTTCTGATCTGTAAGTGCAGCTTTTCTTTCTGAAAAAGGACATAACAGGCAAAAGAAAAGGCAATAAAAAAAGTCGCTAATCCACTGACTATGGAACCCACAGCTGACATCGTCGTATTCATCATATTTCCGGCACCGTTGCCAAGAAGACTTATTCCCCACCTGATTGCCTGATCCGGATCAAACTGTATCTGATCTACCAGTTTCATAATTTCCTGGTTATTATGGAAAAATTCTCGAATCCAGCTTTGCATCTGCGGAATAAAGTCAGAAATGCTCATCATCAAAGTTCCCATTGTTCGCGTAAGCTGCGGAATCACTCCGAACATCACCAATGCGATCACACCAACTATTAATACAATAGTAAGAAGCAGACTTGTTGGTCTTGCCAGTTTTCCTGCTATCTTATTTTCCTTTTTTACATTTTTAAAAATTGTCTTTTCCAAAAAGCTCATTGGCACATTCGTCAGAAATGCGATTGCTCCACCAAGTATAAACGGAAATATAATCCCCCATATTGCTTTCAACACACCGAGCACCACATCAAACTTCCACAGGGCAACCACAAGAAATGCCGTAAACACAATCAGCTCCCTGATTTTTTTTATAGATATTTTGCTTAAATCCACTATTTTCTCCTTTTTTAATCTTTATCTGTTACTCAAAGCTTATTGACTGCTATGTAAAGTCACGACTGTTATTCTATCCTATCATTGAAAATGCCATAACCACAACTCCCAATATCACCAGAATTACTCCCGTCGCACGGTTCAATGTCTTTGGAGTTGCTTTGTTGGCAAATACCGCTGCGATTCTGGCCCAAAGAAATGTAAAGATTACACACAAAATCCATACCGACCAGTCTGGTGTGCCGCCGATGGCGAAATGAGAGACTGCTCCGGTAAAAGCCGTGAAGGTCATAATAAATACGCTTGTTCCCACAGCTGTCTTCAATTCGTAACCAAGAACCGATGTCAGGATCAGAAGCATCATCATACCACCGCCGGCACCGATAAAACCACAGATAAAGCCTATCAAAATACCACAGATGACAGACTGCATGGCACGTTTTTTTGCAGATATCTGTGTCATGGCTTCCTTCGTAGTCATGACCGGACGAACGATAAATTTAATACCAAGAAGGAAGGTCATAAAAACAGAGAAGTTTCCCATTGTTGTGGATGGTACCAGGCTTGATACATAGCTTCCAAATATCGTAAACAACAGCACGGTAACCATCATGATCAGACCATTTTTCACATCCAGATTCTTATTTTTTCCATAGGTATACGCAGACACGGCACTCGCCAGTACATCCGAAGACAGGGCGATTCCCACTGCCATGTATGGATCCATTCCCAAAAAGGTAATCAGCATAGGACTGATAACCGCTGCCGCACTCATACCGGCGAATCCGGTACCAAGACCAGCACCCATACCGGCAAAAAATGTAACAATAACTGTTAATAAAATACTCATTTCTTTTTATTCTCCCTTTGATACATATTCAGATTTTTCTCTGTCTGTTCCATCACCCGTTCGAAGATTTTTCGTGACTCCTCAGGCACCCCGGAAAATAACATTTCGAAAAATACCCTCTGTATTTCACATCCCTGCTTCCATACGTGTGCTGCTTTCTCTGTACAGATCAGTTCTGTCTTTCTCCGGTCTCCCGGCACCTCCCGGCGTTCGAGATATCCTTCCTGCACCAGTCGTTCCACATGGACAGATACCAGATTTGCCTTGATTCCACGAAACTTTACAATATCTGCAGCATTTTTGTACTGTGGATTATTTTTCAGAAACATCAGTATATCCATCGAAGTCTGCGGGATGCCAGTCTGCTGACACAGCGGACTGCACAGCTGGTTATAGAATTCCAGCAATTTGTGTACATATTCTATACTTACCATTTTGTCTTTTTCCTTTCTTATGTTTTTGAATTATTCATTTTTAGAATGTTCATTTTTGAAGTATTTTAGCACAAAGTTTTTCCCCATACAAGCTTATATGTTCACTGGATTAAAAAAGCACATCTATGCCCTCAACAGGTATAAATGTGCTTTTCTTATGCATATCTCTTACAGATACTGGCTGAATTCTACTTTTTCTTTATTTGGTCCTTCGATTGTAAAGAATTTCACTCCATTTTCCCAAAATGGCAGGAAATGGATCGTATCCTTTGTAGTGTTTAACCCTTCCTGGTTGATAAGTTCATAAGTCTTCTCGATATCTTTCACATCAAGTGCAATGTGATCGACTGCCCCTGATTTCATGGCTGCGTCCTTGCTCTCATACGTCTCGATCACAAGAGAAGCAAATTTTAAAAAGACCACTCTGTCACCATCGTTTACAGTCTCAAATGCAGTTTCAAATCCAAGTTTCTCGTAAAATGCGATTGTTTCTTCCATGTTTTTGGTAGGCACTCCAATGTGCTGGAGTCCGTTTATCTGCTCTTTTAAACTCATATAGCTGTACCATCCTTTCTATTTCTCATACTCTCTGTTTCTGGGATAATTCGCCCAATTCAGATGTTTTACTACTATTTATTTTAATACAGTTTTTCCAGATTCACAATTATTATTTTATGCAAACAAACTTAGTACGATCGCACAGATCAGTCCTGTAAATCCGATGATCGATTCCATCATAGTCCATGATTTCAGCGTTGTTTTTTCATCTATCTCAAGCAATGAACCTACCAGCCAGAATCCAGAATCATTCACATGGCTGAATGCGGTTGCACCACCATTGATCGCACACACCATTGCTGCCAGATATACAGGAGATAATTCAGCCACTCCCGGCATAGCTGCCATGATTCCTGCTGCCATTGTCATCGCAACTACTGCAGCTCCGACCGATGCACGAATCAGTGCCGCAATCAGAAAAGCTACAATCACCAGCGGCAGTCCACTTTTCATTAGCTTCATCTGCCTCTCTGACTTCCGAAACGTTGACAGGAAGTCCTACATTGATTTTACTGCCAATAAATTTTGACCACAGAATTCCGGCAAAAAGCAGCGATAAGATACCTACCGGGACACCAACTGCAATCATGATTCCAAGATCCACATTCAGCATATTTGCCACCAGTACTGATCCTGCTGATGGCGGGATAAATGCAAATCCTGTAGCCAGACCTGCCAGCAATGGGATCACATAATACAACGTGGATTTCTTTGTTTTCTTTGCAAGTCCAAATGCAAGCGGAATCAGGATCACAACACCCGCTTCAAAGAATACAGTTGTTCCAACTACCAGTCCTGTAATTCCAAGAGCTATCCCCGCTTTTTTCTCTCCAAATTTATTTACAAGGGTCTGTGCAACGCACTGTGCACCTCCAGATACTTCCAGAATTCCTCCAAACAAAGATCCAAGACCGATCAGCAGCACGATTCCCTGCAAGGTCTCTCCTGCTCCTTTTTCTACCGTACTTACCAGAGTCGGAACCGGCATTCCGGCTCCAAGTCCGATAACCAGTGCAGAAATCAGCAGTGATAATACAGGATGGATCTTAATTTTAATGATCAGCAGCAATAACAGGATAATTCCACTGCCGCTGCGATCAACAGCCTTGTAGGCTCTGCCGCAAATACCGCTTCTGTCATTTTCCTTTTCCTCCATATCTGTCCAAGATTATATTCTTTTTAATATCAGTGTACATATTTGTGAATTGTTGCTTTTACAGCTCCCGGTCCTGCGATCATCTCGCGGAACATATCTTCAATCTTTTCTCCGACACCATCTTTGTAAAGATCTGTAAAGAATAAACGTTCATTCGAAAGGATTGGTTTCAGCTGATCCTTAAATGTTTCCGGCTGTCCCACAACGATATCCTTAAACTGTTCCTGAAGTTCTTCGTTCATCGGATCCGGTGCAAGTTCAAATCTATTCCCCTCATCATCGACACCAAGCATATATCTGAGCCATCCTGCGATTCCCAGCGGAATTGCTGTCAGTCTGGAAGCATCGCCGTACTTCTTAACGTATGCTTTTACAGTTTCGCCAAAACGAATACCAACCATCTGTGATACATCAACTGCCAGACGAAGATTGGTATCTCCCAGATATTCATTTGGGAAACGATCATTAAACAGTTCATCTACAAATGCCTGTGGGGAAAGGATTCCAGGATCTGCTACAACCGGAAGACCTTCATCATAAGCCACCATACGTGCCATCTTCATCATATCTTCATTGGTATTCAACATATGTGCAAACAGATCATAACCAAGTACAACCCCAAGCGGACCAGTAGCAGAATGTACCGGGTTCAGACAAACAGTAACTTTCATTCGTTCAGACAGATTTACGGTATTTCTGTCAGCCATGTATACACCGAATCCTTTTTCCAGAGCCGGACGTCCATTTGGAAAACTGTCTTCAATTACAAGATACTGTGGTTTCTCTGCATTTACAAATGGTGCGATATATGTTTTTTTACTTGTGATGACCGGCTGCATATCTTCCACACCCAGTTTTTCCAGATCTGCTGCAATTTGCTCACTCGGGCGAGGTGTGATCTTGTCGATCATAGTCCATGGAAAAGCAACTACTTTTTCATCGCTTATATAGTTTACAAATCCATCATCTACAAAGCCTGCCTTCTTCCATTCTTCTGTCATCTTCAGTACGGATTCCCGAAGTCTGGCTCCATTCTGTGAACAGTTGTCCATGGAAACCAGGGCAATGGGAAATCTGCCTGCCTTGTATCTCTCAAACAGCATAGCTACCAGAACCGCCATGGCTCCTGTTGCTTTGTCCGGACCATTCTGAATATCAGCCTGTACAAACGGGAAATATGTGCCGTCAGCTTTCTGGAGTGCGTAGCCTTTCTCGGTGATTGTAAAGGACACCATCTGCAGAGAACTGCTTTTAAAAATTTCTTTGAGGCGGTCCCACTGCTCAGCATCAGAAGCCTGCGCTTTAACAGCTTCTGCAAGTGATCCGAGTACTTTATAATCTCGTCTTCCATCACCGTGAAGAATAACACTCAGACCAAGATTATCATATGGTTTGTATATTTTATCAACAACATCATAATCGAAAGTTTCCACACAGGTAAGTCCTCGATCAAGCACGCCTTCCTCAAGAAGTCCATCCGCAATACCACCAATAAACACCCGGAAAATATTTCCGATTCCAAAATGTACCCATACCGGTGCTTCTTTTGCTTTTGCACTCACACCTTCCACATCATAACCCGGAAGCATGATTCCTGCTTTTTCCCATACTTCGTGATTTTTAATTCCATTAACTGATAATTTCATGTTACATCCTCCTTGTTTTCCTCTTATATCTTGAGTTAATCTTTATGCTCTTGACTTGTGCCTTTAACTTACGTTTATATCTTACGCGTAAGTTTAGTATATATCTTCATATTTCAAAAATCTATTGACAATAATTATAATATTTAAATGTATTTTTTATGCACTTTTACTATATTCTATTATTTATTGCTTTTTCTTCTGTGTTATACTACAATAAATGTTGAACTTATTTATAACTGTCAGGGTACTGAACAGTTACCTTCATTTTATCTTGCAATACTATCAGGAGAATCTTATGAGCGAAAAAGGATTAACAACTATCAGTCTGAAAAAAATCAATAAATCGAAAGTTTATCAATACATCTACAAGAGTAAGGTAACCTCCAAGCTGCAGATTGTTTCGGATCTTCAGATGGGCTTATCCACGGTCAGTCAGAATCTGAATCTGCTGGAGCAGGAGGGATTGATTGAAAGAAACGGATATTTTGATTCAACAGGAGGAAGAAAAGCCCAGGCGATTCAGATCGTGCCTGATTTTAAAATCTCCATTGGCATCGGCATCTTAAAAAACATGTTTCATCTTACTGCGGTAGATCTTTACGGAAATGCTATTTTTACAGATACGTTTTCTGTTCCATATTCTAATACACCCGCTTACTATGAGCAGATTGCCGGAACTGTCCGGGAATTCATATCGTCAAACCAGTATGAAGATGAGAAAATACTTGGAATTTCAATTGCCACACAGGGGGTCACTTCTCCGGATCATACTACTGTAACCTATGGAACTATTATGAATAATACCGGAATGAAGCTGGAAGAATTTTCGCACCGTCTTCCTTATCCTTGCTACCTGGAACATGATTCAAAATCAGCCGCTTTCCTGGAATTGTGGAAGCATCCGGAGCTTGACAGTGCCGTTGTTTTTCTGCTGAACAGAAATCTTGGCGGTGCGATCATAACAAATCATCAGATTCATCAGGGAAATTCCATGCACAGCGGAACCCTCGAGCATATGTGCATTAATCCGGACGGTCCCCTCTGTTATTGTGGAAACCGCGGCTGTCTGGAAACCTACTGTTCCGTGGATTCTCTGGAGCAGGCTGCCGGTATGACGATCAAAGAATTTTTCCCTCTTTTACGCGAAAAAAAATCCTCCCAGCTTGTACAAGTCTGGAAAGATTATCTCAATCATCTGGCTTTTGCTATGAAAAATTTAAATTTAATTATTGATACCCCGGTCATTATCAGCGGCTATCTGGCACCTTATTTTACTGATGAGGATCTCTCGTATCTGACAGAGCATATCAATTTGTCTGCACCTTTTAAACTCGGTAAAGATCAGATTCTTGTTGGTACAAACGGTCAGTACACTCCGGCTATCGGAGCTGCCCTGCACTATGTAGATCAATTTATCCATACTGTATAGACAGCTGCAGAGAGTGTTTTTCGGTTCAAATGCTGATATACAGACATAAAACAGGTGCCTGCCTTTGGTTCTTCTCCAAAGACAGACACCTGTTATTTTTATTTCAAATCTTACATATTCTAGATCTCAGCCAGTTTCAGCAGATCCGGGATCTTGGATTCCCAGCCAAGTGCCATGATATGAACACCCTGACAGTATGGTTTGCACTCTTTGATGATACGTGCAGCGATCTCAACACCCGTGATACCTGCTTTTGTCTTTTCTTTATCGGCTTTCAGTTCCTCGATCATTTCATCCGGAACATGGATGCCGGCAACGTTGTTGTTCATGAATCTTACCATTCCAACAGACTTCGGAATGATGATACCAACCTGTACCGGTTTGCCGAACTGTTTTGCTTTTTCCATGAATTTGATGAATTTCTCCGGCTCAAATACAGCCTGGGTCTGGAAGTAATCTGCACCTGCTGCAACTTTTCTTTCCATCTTTGCAAGCTGTGCGTCAACGGAATCGCTGCACGGAGATACAACAGCACCCTTGGAGAATTTCGGCGGCTCACCAACGAGCTCATTGCCGCCAAGATCCACACCAGACTCCAGAAGCTTCACTGTGTGAAGAAGGGATACGGAATCAAGGTCGAATACCGGTTTTGCCTGCGGATGATCTCCCATCTTTGTGTGGTCACCTGTCAGGCAGAGGATGTTCTCAATACCAAACATTGCAGCACTTAAGAGGTCAGACTCCAGTGCGATACGGTTTCTGTCACGGCATGCAAGCTGGAAGATCGGATCCATACCTGCATCCTTGAGAACCTTACACATAGCAAGAGAACCAAGACGCATAACAGAAGACTGGTTATCAGTTACGTTCACTGCATGAACATCCTTAAGATATGTTTTGGCTTCTTCTACAAGCTCATCTACATGGATTCCCTTCGGCGGTCCTACTTCAGCAGAAACTACGAATTCACCACGGTCGAATAATTCTTTCATTTTCATTGTACATTGCTCCAATCATTATAATATTATAATTTATCAGGCTTCTTATTTCACTTCATCGTCTGTTGCAAAGTTGTGAACCTGTGTCGGACATTTCAGCAGATCCAGACGTCCGATCTCTTCAAGGCGTCTGTAGATACGCTCCCATCCACACTCCATCTCACTGTCAACTTCGCATTTACCGTTCTTGGAACCACCGCACTGACCATTTACAAGACTCTTGGAACATGCTGTGATCGGACAGATTCCACCTGTCAGGTTCAGATAACACTCACCGCACTGGTCACATTTGTACTCTAACGGTGTTACACCCTGGAAACCAGGTACCGGGTATGTATCACAGGCTGCACAGACCATCTTGTCATCCAGATACTCCGCAACGGTCTGTACTCCGACACCGCAGGAGAATACCAGAACCAGATCTGCTTCCTGGATCTTGCTCATATGTTTCTTAAGACGTAATTCCATATTTTCCGGATTACAGATATAATCAGTGGTCATAATTCCTGTTACTTTTCCTTCAGCAGAAAGTTCCTTCTGAAGTTCAACAGCCTCTTTTTCCGGAAAACGAACTTCTTTACATCCATGACAGTTAATAATGAAAACTTTCTTTCCGGCTGTCAGTGATGCGATCGTTTCTTTTGCTTTTAACTGGGTAATCAACATATCACTTCATCCCCCTTATTGCATTTTTTCCGGCTTTGATACTGTTAATGATCGGAATCTTTGAAGAACAGATATACTGACAGCATCTGCACTCAACACAATCCATAACGTTCATGTCTTTCATTCCCTGCCAGTTCTCTTCCTTCGCATATTTTACAAAATACAGAGGAGAAAGTTCCATCGGACATACATCCACACAGCGTCCGCACTTGATACATGGCTGCTCTTTGGTCTCATCTGTATCAATGGCAATAATACCATTGGATCCCTTCATCATAGGTACATCCAGTGTGTTCAGAGGGAATCCCATCATTGGACCGCCCATCTTGACCAGAACATCCTCGTCTGTGAATCCGCCACAATAATCGATCAGTTCTCTTACACTTGTACCAATCTTGATGATAAAGTTGCCAGGATTCTTGATCTTTTCGCCTGTAACGGTTGCAACACGCTCGATCAAAGGCATACCTGTCTGGATCGCATCAGCAATTGCTTTTACTGTACTGATATTATCTACAATAACACCAACATCTGCCGGAAGTCCGCCGCTTGGAACGATTCTTCCCAGAACACGCTTGATGAGAGTTTTCTCAGCGCCCTGCGGGTATTTGGTTCTTGCAACAAACACTTCCATATTTCCGATATCGGCAACTTTTTCCTTCATTAATTCAATAGCATCCGGCTTGTTATCCTCGATAACAATAATACCTTTCTCGGCACCTGTTGTCTTGAGGATTGCTTTCAGACCAAAGATAATCTCATCTGCATATGCAAGAAGAACCTTGTGGTCTGCTGTCAGATACGGCTCACATTCGCATCCATTGAGAAGAATCGTATCAACCGGTTTCGCTGGTTTCAGTTTAACACAGGTCGGGAAACCTGCACCACCCATACCAACAATTCCTGCTTCTTTTACGATTTCGATGATCTCATCCGCGGTAAGATCATCTAATGGTTTATGAGGCTGTACGGATTCGTGCAGAGTATTTTTTCCGTCTGATTCGATGACAACTGCCATCACTTCACCGCCTCTTGTTCCATGCATGCGAGGTTCAACAGCAACTACTGTTCCGCTTACACTGGAATGTACCGGTGCGCTGATAAATCCGGCAGCTTCGCCGATCTTCTGTCCGACCTTTACGGTATCTCCTACCTGAACGATCGGATTAGCCGGAGCGCCCAGATGCTGTGACATAGAGATCACAACTGTCTTAGGATCCGGGAATTTCTTCAGATCGATATGCTCGCTGAATTCCTTATGTTCTGACGGATGAACACCGCCATAATATCCATTCAGTCTGTCTTCCCTTATTGCTTTAACGTAGTCGTTGATTACTTTGAAATTCACCTTTGAGAAGTCACGGACCTGTACAGGCTGATTGAGGAATTCCTCAAGTCGTCCCTGTTTTGCAAGTCTCTGATAAATCTTCTCCCATGCACAGTCTTTATTCGGATCTACTTCGCACTTACCGTTCTTGGCACCTCCACACTGCCCATTTACAAGGCTCTTGGAGCAATCAACGATCGGACAGACACCACCGGTTATGTTCAGATAACACTGAGCACAGGCATCACAGCTCTTCTTGGTAAGAGCCATGCCATGATGGCCTCTGTAGTTAAGAGAATTACTTGCTGCATAAACTGGTTTTCCTGCCAGTTCTGCAACTGTCTGAATACCAAGGCCGCAGGAAATTACGATAACATTCTCTGTTCCTTCCGGAAACAGATCCTGTAATTTTCTTTCTGTGTGCATCTTGTTACACAAAAAGTCTACCTTTGTACTGCCAGTGACTGTCTTGCCCTGTTCTGCGGCAAATTTCAGAAATTCATCGCAGTCCGGCTCGTCAATGGTGTCAAATTCCTTGAAGCACTTGTTACAGGCAATGACATACAGGTTGTCTTTGCCCTCAAGCAATGATGCAAGTTCTTCATTGCTTTTCAGCTGATACTTAGTATAGTTCTCCAATTGCTCACCTTCCTTATGAAATATTTGAACTTATATGCTTATCAGCTTCTATCCTTCCTTCCCCTCTGCACTGTTAAGAAAAAAACAATAAAAATCCGATAAACTGGTTCTATAATTACTATCCTATATAAATGTAGCACAAATCGTTTATTTTATCCAGTTCTTATTGTATGTTTTCATCAAAAATAAGCTCTTTTTTTATAAAAAAGCGGTTCTGCACGCTGAAAAAATCTGTTATTTTTTTATCATTATTGTTATTTTTTTATCATAATGGTGAGATGGATTTTTTTTGCCTCAAACTTTAATACCAGACATCCTGACATACCATTTTTTTGTTCTTATACTGTCGGATTTGTGTTATACTGTAACTATTCAGTACCCTCACAGTTACGCTATGCTTTACTATATTTATGAAATATGGGAGGGAATCAACTATGCAAAATCCAGTTTCTGACGAAAGATATTCTGTGGCAGACGAAGCCATTCTGGGTGCTTTTTTTAAACTCATAAAGCAAAAAGCTCCTGACCGGATCACCGTATCCGATATCACCAAAACAGCTGGTATCGCTAGAAGTACTTTTTATAATCATTATCAGGATATCCCCTCTCTTGTATCTGCTGTTGAGGAAAAGACGATCCATGATGTTTTTTCTATAATGGAAAAATTTCATCCGGAAAATGACCGCGATATCTGTCAGTCCTATTTTCTGACGATCTGTCGCTATACAATGGAAAATCCCTTCCTTGCCGGTCTTCTGAGCACCCCTCACGGGAATGATCTGTTTGAAAAAATGCTGACCATGCTTCATCACTATGTCACCGCTACCACCTCTAGTGCCAGACCCGACAGACACACAAAAGAAGAAATATCTTACGTGATCACCTGCGCGATCGGCAGCACCATCGGTGTGCTTCACAAATGGACCCGGGATAATTTTGATCTTGCACCAGAAGTCATTGCAGAAATTCTGACTCAGATTTTCCTGGCAGGCATGCTGCCTCTTTTGTCCTGACTGCCCCGCATACAGGCATAATAAAAACCCGTCTGAGCGAAAGTACTCAGACGGGTTTTTATTATGCCTGCGGCTCGTCGATCAGGACATCCTGTCTCCTGATCTTCTTTGTCGTATTGCGGATAAATGGATTTTTCCGGATCACCAGACCTGTAATGCGACGGTAAGTCGGCTGATTTTTGTTGTATTCATCCAAAAATGCCTGAAGCTGTGACCGGATCATCTCAGCATCCAGTTCCTTCGCCTCCACAACTGCCTGTTCCGGATAAATACGGGCTGTAAGACCGTTGCCTTCGCCTGTTACAATGACTTCGCCCACCAGCGGATTCAATGCAAGCTTGTTCTCGATTTCCTCCGGGGATACATTTTCGCCATTGGAAAGAATGATCAGATTTTTCACACGGCCATTAATGAAAAGATAACCATCTTCATCCATATATCCCTTATCTCCGGTATGCAACCAGCCATCTTTCAGCGTTTCCTCTGTCTCATGAGGCATCTGATAATATCCCTTCATGACGCTTGTACCTTTTACCAGAATCTCTCCATCCTCAAATCTGATTTCCACATTCTCAAGTGGTCTTCCGATGGAACCCGGCTTATTGTTTTCCTGTGTATTATTGCTGATGACCGGAGAGCATTCCGACATACCGTAGCCTTCCAGTATCTGTATACCGTACTCTGCAAAACAGTCAATATAGTAAGGATCCAGATGTGCCCCACCAGTAAAAATCGTGTGCAGTTTTCCGCCAAATACTTTTTCTGCAAGAACTGCCTTCGGAATTGCCGGATCAGCGGCTGCCAGTCTCTTATAAATCGTCTCAATCATCATTGGAACCATGAGCATGATATCCGGTTTAAAGATACTCATATTTCTGATCATATGAAGCAGGGAGTCATTGATACAGAGGGTTGCCCCCTGAGAAAAGCCCTTCATCCAGTCCATGACAAGACAGAATGCATGATGGATCGGAAGTACACTGAGCATGGCTGTTCCGGGTTCTGCCGTGATTTTGACTGCCTCAACATTGGAAGCCAGATTATTCTGTGTCAGCATAACTCCTTTGCTCTTTCCTGTCGTTCCGGAAGTAAAGATAATAGTCGCAATATCTTCTGCATCCGGGCAGGAAGCATCTCCTTTTGCATTCTTTCCTGAATTTCTGAGTTCGCTGATACTATATGTATCCGCCGGTACATCCTCCACCTCTTCCTGGAGCATCCATACTTTCTGAAGTTTCGGACAGTTTGCAAGAAATGCTTCCAGATACGGTCTGTGTTTCGGACTTAAGAAGAGTGCTTCGGAATCGGACCGGTTTATCAGATCGATCAGTTCTTCACAAGGGAGTGCTGCATCCAGCGGCACCGCTGTAGTACATCCTGTAATAATTCCCAGATAGCTTTCGATCCATTCTATAGAGCTGGTTCCGATCAATGCAATATGCTTTCCCTCAAAACCTTCTGCAAGAAGTCCTTTTCTGGTGGAAATCACATTTTTCATCATTTCACTGTAACTTCTCTCCAGAACCTCTTTTCGGTTAAGCCATTTTACTGCCTTGACTTCGCCAAATTTCTGTACACTTTCTTCTAATATATCCCTGATCAGCATATCTTTCTCCTCCCTCTCTGTTCTGTGGACTGATATTCTGTTAATTCTGTTCGCTCCGTTCACACACAACTTAGTTCTTACTGAAGCTCCTCAAGAAGCTTAAGTGCCTCCTCAAGAGTTGTAATTTTTGTCACTTCGGTTTCCTCAAGTTCAATGTCAAAGGTATCCTCAAGCTCACCCAGAAAAGACATGAAATCCAGAGAAGTAAATCCCAGATCCTCACGGAATCTCATCTCACCTGTCATCTCTTCCGGCTTCACTTTGCTGTACTGTGCTACAATATTTTTAAATTCCATTTCCTGATTCATTCCATTTCCTCCTGATTTTTGATTTTTATACCTGTTCCATAATCTCGCCGATGCTCATATCCGGCTCTGCAATTCCCTTAAACAGAATACGCATCATATAATAATAAAGCAGTTCCATGTCATGTTCCTCAAGATGAGCAGTCTGATAATGATATGAGAAGTTCATGCCGCCATCCTCAGTGTGAGATACGGTCAGATACATTTTTTTGGTTGCGGCACCATTTGCAAACCATTTGGCATGCTGGCGAACGGTTCCAAGCATTTCATTCTCCACCTTCACCGGCATTGGCTGATAGGTAAGATAGCAGCTTTCATAGCTGGTATGCTCCGGTGTATGATATCTCTTTCTCATCTCATCCACGATAAGTGCCGGATCGTAATTGCTGTGCATATAAATTCGATTCTGCATATTCTGGATTTCATAAGCTGCCGAGAGAAAATCTGTCTCCGGTGAGATCACTGTTCTGCACGGAAACATAATAGTTCTGCTTCCCCCGGAAGTCCATTCATCATGGGTAGAACGTCTGGATATAAAATTCTGAATCGTAATATCTTCTTGTCCGTTATTTACTTTTGACAGATAAGTACGGATACCAAGCAGAAGCAGATTCGTCATGGAAAGCTGATGATTCATACAGAAATCCATCAGGTTCTGTGTCGCATACGGTTCCAGATGATAATCCTTTACTGCGACAAACAGCTCGTTCATCTCAATATCAGAAGCACGAAGCTTCGGATCCCCATGACGCTTTCTTGCTTCCTCCAGTACGGACGGTCCCTGAATATCAGAATATAACGGCTCGCCCAGTTCATCCAGCTGGTCATCCCAGAATTTTTTATCTTTTGCAAAACGCTTTTCATTGCCCGCTTTTGCAAGATCTTTTTTCAGAACCGTCTCAAAATCAACCAGTTCCTGTGGGCAGGCCGTTCCATATTTATAATGCGTATATAACTGGAACAGATCTCCGATCATAACTACAAGCCCACAGGAATCGATCAGTCTGTGATCCATATGTAAAAAGAAACCATTGTATCCTTCCGGAAGCTTCAGCATGGTAAATTCGCACATCGGGATATTATCTCCGTCAAATGTTTCATATGCCCACTGCTGCATCAGCTCATCTGCCTTTGCCAGACTTTCCATTCCAGACAGATCCTTCAGTTCGATATCACGCGGATCCTGTTTTTCTATATATTGTTTTACATTTCCATCTTTATCCGGCTTCGTAAAACGGACTCTGGTACAGTCTGAACGCTCCATTTCCATCTGAATACATTTTTTTAATAATCCAAAATCCAGTTCTGCCTGTACAGAAGCCACAACACTGACGCCAGATACCTGCTGTGTACCATAATCCACGATCCAGTTGTGATGCATTTTCTGAGCTGCCGTCAAAGGATAATAATTTCTCATATAATAGATAACCTCCATTGTCCCGTTTTTCTTCTTTATCCGAGACAGAAAACATTGTATATATGCTTCAGGTGAAAAAATATCATACCTTCTCAGGAAATACCAGTACCCCCAGAACTTAATGAACACTTTACAAAAAATTGACCGGGACTTATCATGCATTTAACATAACAGTTCCAAGGTGTATTCCCTGTTATGTACCATGTCTGATAAATCCCGGTCAGGATTCTTTATGTCCGTTTAATCGTATTTCTCAAAAAATTCCATCATCTTGTGCTGATACAGTTCCGGATCTGCATAGGCACTGCACAGATGCCGTGCTCCCGGTATGATGACCAGTTCCTTCTCTGCCCTGCAGAGCATATAATTCTGAAAAGAGTTAGTCGGATACACATAGGTGTCCTTCTCTCCATGGAAAAAGAGAACCGGTCTTGTATTTTTTTTCATGGCTTCGGTAGTGTCTGCATCTTTCATATGAAATCCTGCCAGAAGAGAACAGAACCAGTCCAGTTCCATCAGAAGCAGTGGAATATGATGCAGGTGGAACCAGTTAGCTGCCATATCACGCATCTGCCCTTCCATAGACTGAAAACCACAGTCCGCGATCAGGCCTTTTACCTCCGCTGGGAGGATATGTCCTGATGCCATCAGTACAGCAGCCGCACCCATGGACTGTCCGTACAGATAAATCGGAAGCTTCTCTTTGTTTCGTTCAGATACATACACTGCCCATTGCTGCACATCCCATTGTTCCTTTGCTCCAAAGGTAATATATTTTCCCTCGCTGTCACCGCAGCAGCGATGTTCTATAAACAGAACATCACACTGATGCTCATGCAGATATTTCGCCATAAACGACAGGGTGCCAAACCGGCTGCCACGATATCCATGGCTTAATATAACGATCCGTTTTGCATCTTCTGCCGGCAGATATAATGCATGCAGCTTTAGTCCATCGATACTTTTGATATAACAGTCCTGCATCTTCTGCTCAAAGCACCATGCCTTACTCTCATTGTATTCCCTGGCATAACCGTTCTGGGGATGATTCTCCCTGATATGAGACAGCTCAAACCATTTCTTTCTTTCCTTTTTGTACTCTCCTCTTTTACAGCAGACCACCATGTTAAAAAAGCGCCATCCCATCTCCAGCACTCCCAAAAAGACAAACGACAATATTGCAAACAGCTTAATAAATTTTTTCTTCATCATGATTTCCCCACAGTTCATATTTTAGAATAAGAATCTTGCCCAGCCACATTGTATATCCATCTTCCAGTGCCTGTCTGCCGCATCAAGAAGTGCTCCCATGATCAGTTTTCCGCTTTCATCGCATTCTGTATCAGTCGGATTCTCTGCAAAAGGGCATCCGTATAGTATTATACTCTCCAGAGCCAGCATATACAATCCAATTTCTTCTGTGTGTCTGCAGGATTTTAAATGCACCTACTGCATCTGCGTTAAATCTTACCCCGCCAGTTATATACATGCCTCTTTCTTTTCGGTTTGATGATTCTGCATATATTTTGGGCGACAAAAAACAGCCTGTATTTCTACAGGCTGTTCTTTGTCTATCTCACACTGTTTCCGTACTTTTCCTCAGCATGGACATTTTATTTACTGTCCGTCAGGATTCCAGGAATCATTGTCCAGTTTATTCAGCATCTCCTTCAGATCAACAGTATATGCCACCTTTACATCGCTGTCTTTTTTGACGATAAATTCAGAGAGTCCATATTCTGAGCCGTTGTCTGCCCAGTCATATGTATATCCCAGTCTCGTCCATGGATATTTCCCGTCAAAATAACTGGAGATAATATTTGAATCAAACCATTCTTTATAGTCCTCATCGACTTCATCCGAAAATGCATCTGTCATTTCTGTTGTTCCGATATCTGAAACATACGCCGGGCGGAAAACGTCTTCCGGTTTTACCCACATAGCCGTAAAATACTCCGATTCGTTATCCGGACGCAGACCGATGAGTTCTTTTATTCTTGCCTGCCAGTCTGTCACACCCTCTTTATTCTTCTGATACCATTCTTCCAGTTCTCCACCTGTAAATGTCCATACATTTCCCCATTCCAGTTTTACATCTGCACCATCTGGATAACTGTCCGGATATTTATGGAAGGTATAAAGAAGGATCCTGCCCTCTTGATCGTAAACAGCATATGGCTGTCCCTCCTCCAGACTTACTACGGGAAGGATTTCATCCTTGTCAATGATCATTGCATCTTCAACCGCATCGTCAAAGAGGGTCTGCTGATCCGTTTCACTTTCTGCTGAAATATCTGTTTCTTCTGCCTGAACGCTTACCGTTGTTGTACCTGACAATGTAATTGCAGAAATCAGGATACTGTTCACGATCATTATTTTCCATAATTTATTTTTCATATATTATCTTTCCTTTCTGTATAAATGTGGAAATATTTAGTTCACGTTTGATGGATCAATCTCTGTAATGGTCGGTGCCGTCCACGTATCCAGGGCATCCATATCAGGCGTATAGATACGCATATACAGATGGAAGCCGCCATCACCTACAGGAAGCCAGTTTGCGGTGTCCTTTGGGGCATCTTCAGACAGAATAATATCAACCGAACCATCATCATTCGCTCTCAGACCGGAACGGTCATTTATGCAGTAACGATCAATAGGATTATCAATCAGGAAATCATCGTCTCCATATGCAGTCACAGACCAGAATCCCCCTTCAAGAACCTGCGGATAGCTTTCGAAATGGAGCAGATATGATTTTTCTCCTGTGAGAGGATTTCCATCCGCATCCTGCTCTATCTTTGGATACAGTGCAACTTCAACTGTATTGGCGCCAAGCCCTGCAAGTGCTACCAGTGCACGATAAGCATATGCTGTATTGAAATCTCCGATCGGTTCACCAAAATAGTC
Organism: Blautia sp. MSK17_66; assembly: GCF_020538025.1. Classification (NCBI taxonomy): domain Bacteria; kingdom Bacillati; phylum Bacillota; class Clostridia; order Lachnospirales; family Lachnospiraceae; genus Blautia; species Blautia sp. MSK17_66. The sequence goes on along the minus strand of NZ_JAJBNQ010000017.1, from coordinate 1,015 downwards.
CCACTGACCAAGCTTTTTTGAGAATTTCTGGCCCTCTTTGATGATCTTTATCCGAATTTCTGTCAGCATTGTCTTCCAGTTTTCTGTAACATCACCGGTAAGAACAGAAGTGTCAAATTCCATACCAGGACCTACATTTGCAGCTGCTATTTTTTCAAGCATTTCCTTATCTGCAGCTGCCGGAGAATTCTTTACCATCAACTCATTGGCCTTATTAAAAAATGTGACTGGATCCATGGAAAGGACCTTATCAACAGGAACATAATCATTCTCTTCGCTGTAGCTTCCCTTAGGAGGTTCATAAGTGTCTCTGGATATATAATCGGAAAGCGGCATAAGTTTCATTTTTTCCTGAATGGCATGCACATTTGGAAGATCCTCTTCTCCTGATAAAATGATTCTGGTGATAGACCATGCCATGGATGTAGGAACATCGATACGGGTAACTCCCTCAGGCAGTTCCCCTTCCCACGTAGAAAGAGTAATTGCATATGCACCAGCCTTATCAAGAACCGCGGCAGTATTTGTCCATCCATCCAGTACCTGAACCTTACAAAAACGATCTGTTTCTGGAAGTTCATAGACCATCGGCTCCTCACTCAGATCATACCAGACTTGTGAATAGATCGTATCCACATTAGGAGTCACCACAGTCCTGAATTGTGCATCTGCCAGTGCAACACTGTGTATAAACTGATTTACAGGTGCTTTTTCGGTAACAGCTTCCTCTGTGTTCGTTGCCGAAATCTTAGTCGCATCCATAATCACCAGCGGAAAGGCATAAACATAGGCATCTTCCACTGTCTTCCATATATTTTCATCTGTCTCACTGTCAACAGATGCTGCAAATCTTTTCATATTCATATCCATATCCTCCTGTAACTAGTTAGCAACCACCAGTTCAACTGGTGGTTTATCCTTGGCCCTCCAAAGGGCCATTATTACTGCTCGCCCCAAAGGGCGGTATCGCAAGCACTTTTACTGGCCCGCTATAAAGCGGTACTACTGGAATCTT
>NZ_JAJBNQ010000016.1:0-97449 GCF_020538025.1 Blautia sp. MSK17_66 | reverse complement strand
GCATACACGAAGAAACAGTAAGCGGTATTCGTGAGAATCCGCATTATCTCGATGTAAGTATGTTTAATCACATTTTGAGTGGCAGAAAATTATGTCCATTAAACTTATCGCCAGTGACCTGGATGGAACTCTGCTGACCGACAAAAAAGAACTTTCGCCAGGGACAAGAAAGGCTCTTGATATGGCGGCAGCACAAGGGATTTATATTGTTCCGGCAACGGGCAGATCTTTTGAATCAGTGCCGGAAATGATCCGGGAATATCCGGGAGTGAAATATCTGATCACTGCCAACGGAGGAGCTGTTTATTCGGCAGAAGCCGAGAAACGTATTTATCAGTGTCTGCTCAGCCCGGAATCTGTGGATGCAGCGATTGCCGTGAGACAAAGAGAAAAAATTGTCATGGAGGCGGTTATTGATGGCATTCCCTATGCGGAGGAGGAGTATGTAAAAGATCCGATCCGTTATCTTGCGACGGAATACGGTGCGAAATATATCAGGGCGACGAGAAGACCGGTGAAGGATATTCTGCAGTTTGCAGCAGAGCACAAAGCGGAACTGGACAGTATTTCTTTTGTATGCAGTCATGAGGACAGAGAGCGATTGTATACATCACTGAGAGAAGAGATTCCGGATGTTTATGTGACTTCTTCTGTGTCAAACCTTCTGGAGATCGGTCATAAGGATGCCGGAAAGGGCAAGACACTTCTATGGCTTCTGGGACATCTTGGAATCGCGGCGGAGGAAGCAATGGCTTTTGGCGATGCAGATAATGACAGCAGTATGCTGGAAGTTGTGAAATATGGCTTTGCGATGGGAAATGCGACAGAAAACTGCCAGAAAGCTGCCGCATATGTAACAGGCACCAATGAAGAAGATGGAGTCGCGGAAGCAATTTTGTCTTTTCTGTGTGCAGGTAATATTTTGTCGCATATAAAATGCGAAATATGATGAACCCTATTGACAATTGGAAAAAATAGTGGTATTTTATAGAAAATAATTTAGCTAGTTAAACCGTTGAAGCGGAGATAAAGGCAGTCATGCGCGCACAGAGAGTCCGGGAGGGTGAGAGCCGGGTAGAAATGCAGGTTGTCAAATGGACCGCTGAGGGCGCAGGGAAAGATTAGTTCGAGTATTCTGCGACGTGAGGCATACGTCAGTTGCCGGGAATATGCAGGTATTCCGCAAAGAGCACGGGTCGTTCCGTGAATCAAGGTGGCACCGCGGGTGAATTTTAATGCTCGTCCTTGACAGAGATCAGTTTCTGTCGTGGACGGGCTTTCTTTTTACCAAAAAGTCTGTGATGACAGAATGGAGTAAGGAAACTGACACCATATGAGGAGGTAAGATCCATGTATCCTACGATGGAAGACATCAGGAAAATCGCAGCAAAAGGACAGTACAAAAGAGTTCCGGTATGTCGGGAACTATATGCAGACAGATATACTCCTGTGGAGATGATGAGAACTCTCAGGGAGGCAAGCAGACATTGTTATCTGCTGGAAAGTGCAAGTCAGACAGAGGTATGGGGACGTTATTCTTTCCTGGGATATGAGCCGGTCATGGAGATTACCTGTACAGACGGAATTATGAAAATCCGCAGGACTGAAGGTGCAGATAAAGAAGAAATTACAAAGCAGGTGGCACATCCGGGAGATACCTTAAGAGAGATATTAAAGGAATATAAGAGCCCGGTCATGGAGGATATGCCTCCATTCACCGGTGGTCTGGTAGGATATTTTTCTTATGATTATATCAAATACAGCGAACCGAAGCTGAAGCTTGGAGAGCATGAGGATCCGGATTTCAGAGATATGGATCTGATGCTTTTTGACCAGGTGATCGCCTTTGATCATTACAGACAGAAGGTACTTCTGATCACAGGAGTCATGCTGGATGACCTGGAAAATTCTTTTCGGAAAGCAGAGCAAAAGCTTCAGGAAATGGCAGATCTGATCCGTAGTGGAAAGAAAGCAGAGTTTCCGCCGCTGCAGCTGGATTCAGAGATCAGACCGCAGTTTCCAAAAGAAAAATACTGTCAGATGGTGGAAAAAGCAAAACATTATATTCACGAAGGAGATATTTTTCAGGTAGTACTTTCCAACCCGATGAGAGCGAAGGCAGAGGGCAGCCTGTTTGATACCTACAGGGTTTTGAGAGCAACAAATCCATCCCCGTATATGTTTTATTTTTCCAGTGATGACATCGAACTGGCAGGTGCTTCGCCGGAAACACTGGTCAAACTTGAGAACAAAAAACTCACTACATTCCCTCTGGCAGGTACCAGACCGAGGGGTAAAACAAAGCAGGAAGACCGGGAACTGGAAGAGGGACTTCTGAAAGACGAAAAAGAACTTGCGGAGCATAATATGCTGGTGGATCTTGGTCGAAATGATATCGGAAGGATCAGTAAGATCGGAAGTGTAAAAGTAGAAAAGTATATGAGCGTGGAGCATTTTTCACAGGTCATGCATATTGGTTCCACGGTAGCCGGTGAGATCCGCGAGGACAGAGATGCGGTGGATGCGGTAGATTCCATCCTTCCGGCAGGAACACTTTCCGGAGCACCCAAATTCCGTGCCTGCCAGATTATTGAGGAGCTGGAGCAGAGTAAAAGAGGAATCTATGGTGGCGCGATCGGTTATCTGGACTTTGCAGGAAACCTTGATACCTGTATTGCAATCCGCCTCGTGTACAAGAAAAAAGGTGAGATATGTATTCGCTCCGGAGCAGGAATCGTGGCAGACAGTGTTCCGGAAAAGGAATTTGAGGAGTGCTGCAACAAGGCAAGAGCCGTAGTTCTGGCAATCAATAAGGCACAGGAGGGATTGGAATGATCGTACTGATCGATAATTATGACAGCTTTTCCTATAACGTATTTCAACTGATCGGTTCTGTCGAACCGGACATCAAAGTGGTTCGAAACGATGAATATACCGTTGAAGAAATAGAAAAAATGAAGCCGGAGGCACTGATCCTTTCGCCGGGACCGGGAAAACCCTCCGATGCGGGAATCTGCATTGAGGCTATCAGATACTTTGCAGGAAAGATCCCGATCCTTGGAATCTGTCTGGGACATCAGGCAATCTGTGAAGCCTTTGGCGGTCGGGTTTCTTATGCAAAAGAGCTGATGCATGGAAAGAAAAAAACAATCTACACGGTTGGAAAAAGTAAAATTTTTGAAGGTCTGGGAGACAGTTTCCAGGCGGCCAGATACCATTCACTGGCTGCTGTGAGAGAGGAACTTCCGGAGGTACTTAAGGTCACAGCAGAGGCAGAAGATGGAGAAGTCATGGCGGTAGAACATACAGAATATCCTGTTTATGGAGTACAGTTTCATCCGGAATCTGTCATGACACCCGATGGAAAATTAATGATACAGAACTTTATGGCAACTGTTCACAGGTAATACAGCTACAGAATATAGTCAGGGAGGTAGTAAGATGATCAAAGAGTCAATCATAAAACTTTCAAAAAAAGAAGATTTAACATATCAGGAAGCGGAGACAGTTATGGATGAGATCATGAGCGGACAGGCAACACCGGTCCAGATGTCTTCTTATCTGACAGCTCTTTCCATGAAGGGGGAAACTATTGATGAGATCACAGCTTCCGCAGCAGGAATGAGAGCACACTGCATTAAATTACTGCATGATCTTGATGTGCTGGAGATTGTGGGAACCGGTGGTGATGGAGCAAATTCCTTCAATATTTCCACAACCTCTTCCCTGGTGATCGCAGCAGGCGGCGTGCCGGTAGCGAAGCATGGAAATCGTGCAGCATCGTCAAAAAGCGGGGCAGCAGATGTTCTTGAGGCTCTTGGAGTGAATATTACAATCCCGCCGGAAAAGAGTGCGGAATTGCTTAAAAAAATCAATATCTGCTTCCTGTTTGCACAGAATTATCATATTGCAATGAAGTATGTGGCACCAATCCGTAAGGAACTTGGAATCCGCACCGTGTTTAACATTCTTGGACCTCTGAGTAATCCGGCAGGAGCAAACATGGAACTGATGGGCGTGTTTGATCAGGCTCTTGTGGAACCGCTGGCACAGGTTATGGCGAAGCTTGGCGTGATCAGAGGAATGGTGGTTTTCGGACAGGATAAGCTGGATGAGATTTCCATGAGCGCACCAACCTCCGTATGTGAGATCAGGGACGGATGGTTCCAGTCCTATGAGATTACACCGGAACAGTTTGGCTACACCAGATGCTCCAAGGAAGATCTGGTTGGAGGAACTCCGGCAGAAAATGCAGAGATTACCAGAGCAATTTTAAAGGGGGAAGAGAGAGGACCGAAGCGTCAGGCGGTCTGCCTGAATGCAGGTGCGGCACTTTATATTGCAGGTAAAGCGGAAAGTATGGAGGCCGGTGTCCGTATGGCTGAAGAGCTTATCGACAGTGGCGCGGCATTGAAGAAGCTGGAAGAATTTATCCAGGCTTCCAACGAATAAGTGCTATAATAAGAGAATCAGTATATTTATTTCTGCCTGGCAGAAGAAAGTGCTGAAATTCACGTAGTATAAGAAAAGGAAAATTATCATGAACATCTTAAACGAGATTGCCGAAAAGACAAGGGAGCGTATCGAAAAGGACAAGAAAGAAATGCCGAGAGAGGATCTGATCCGTGAGATCCGGCAGAAAAAAGTCCAGATGCTGCTCAATCCACTGACTCAGTCTGAGACAGCAAAAACGCCGCACAGCTTTTACCAGGCATTAAAAAAGCAGGGAATGTCCTATATCTGTGAAGTAAAAAAAGCTTCTCCTTCTAAGGGACTGATCGCACCGGATTTCCCGTATCTGGAGATTGCAAAGGAATATAAAGAAGCCGGAGCAGCAGCAATCTCCTGTCTGACAGAGCCATTTTATTTCCAGGGATCTGACCAGTATTTATGGGAGATCGCATCGGAAGTAGACATTCCGGTTCTGAGAAAGGATTTCGTAGTGGATGATTACATGATCGTGCAGGCAGCCGCTTATGGAGCTGCAGCTGTGCTTCTGATTTGTGCACTTCTTGATGACAGACAGCTTCGTGAATATCGGGAAATGGCAGAGGATCTGGGCATGGATGCACTGGTGGAGGCACATGATGCAGAGGAAGTGGAGAGAGCCTTAAAGAGTGGAGCAAGGATCATTGGTGTCAATAACCGTGATCTCAAAACCTTTGAGGTGGATATGGAAAACAGTATCCGACTTCGTAAACTTGCCCCGGACGATGTGATCTTTGTATCGGAGAGCGGCATCCGTACTGCAGAAGATATCCGAAAGCTGCATGAAAACCGGATCGAAGCGGTTCTGATCGGAGAAACCCTGATGAGAAGTGCGGACAAAAAAGCAGCACTGGAAGAACTGAACGGAGCACCGTTAACAGAAGAATAAAAGTAACTATTCAGAACGGTTACAAATAAAAACAGATATGACAATAGAAAAGCATACAAAAACCAAAATCAAAATATGTGGGCTCAGGCGCAGGGAAGACATTCTTGCAATCAATGAAGCAAAGCCGGATTACTGTGGATTTATTATAGAATTTCCGCGAAGTTTCCGGAGCATAACAGCAGATAAAGCCAGAGAACTGGTGAGAGAACTTTCGCCAAAGATCCGTGCAGTTGGAGTATTTGTGAATGCACCGATGGAACTGGTGAGAGATCTTTTGAATGACGGGACACTTGCACTTGCACAGCTTCACGGACAGGAAGATGAGTCCTATATCAGGGAATTAAAGAAAACAGTGGAGAAGCCGGTCATTAAGGCATTTTCTGTGAAGACAAAAGAGGATATAGAGAAGGCAATTTTAAGTCCGGCGGACTATATCCTTCTGGATCAGGGCGGCGGAGGAACGGGAAAGACGTTTGACTGGACTTTGATACCGGAGATCCGAAGAGAGTTTTTTCTTGCAGGAGGGCTTGGCACAGAGAATCTGAGGCAGGCAATCCGGGAAATCAGACCATATGCTGTGGATCTGAGCAGCAGTGTGGAGACAGATAAGTGGAAAGATCCGGAGAAAATCCGGCAGGTTGTGGATATTGTGAAAAAAAGTGTGTAAATAAATTACAGGGAAATGCTGTGATTTGAAGAACATAGAGGAGGATACCAATGTCAAAGGGAAGATTTGGAATACATGGAGGGCAGTACATTCCGGAGACACTGATGAATGCAGTGCTGGAACTGGAAGAGGCTTATAATCACTACAAAGATGATCCGGAATTCAACCGGGAACTCACGGATTTGCTGAATAACTATGCAGGTCGTCCGTCCCGTCTGTATTATGCAGCACATATGACGGAGGACCTGGGCGGTGCCAGGGTTTATCTGAAGCGTGAGGATCTGAACCATACAGGTGCTCATAAGATCAACAATGTTCTGGGACAGGTCCTGCTTGCCAAAAAGATGGGAAAAACCCGTGTTATTGCAGAGACAGGAGCCGGCCAGCATGGTGTTGCAACCGCGACAGCAGCTGCTCTTATGGGGATGGAATGTGAAATCTTCATGGGAAAAGAAGATACGGAACGTCAGGCTTTAAATGTCTACAGAATGCGTCTTCTGGGAGCAAAGGTAAATGCGGTTACATCGGGAACGGCAACTTTGAAGGATGCTGTTTCTGAGACCATGAGAGAGTGGACAAATCGTATTGCGGATACGCATTATGTTCTTGGTTCAGCCATGGGTCCTCATCCATTCCCGACGATCGTCCGTGATTTTCAGGCGATTATTTCCAAAGAGATCAAAGAACAGATTCTTGAAAAAGAGGGGAAACTTCCGGATGCTGTGTTGGCCTGTGTCGGCGGCGGCTCCAATGCGATCGGAACTTTCTATAATTTTATTGAGGACGAGGGTGTTCGTCTGATTGGCTGCGAGGCAGCAGGACGAGGCGTGAATACGGCTGAGACGGCGGCAACGATCGCAACCGGAAAGCTTGGTATCTTCCATGGAATGAAATCCTATTTCTGTCAGGATGAATATGGTCAGATCGCACCGGTATATTCTATTTCCGCGGGTCTGGATTATCCTGGAGTCGGACCGGAGCATGCACATCTTTATGATATCGGACGTGCGGAATATGTGCCTGTGACAGATGATGAGGCGGTTGAAGCGTTTGAATATCTTTCCAGAACCGAAGGTATTATTCCGGCAATCGAGAGTGCGCATGCAGTTGCTTATGCGAGAAAGATTGTGCCGCAGATGAGCAAAGATCAGATTGTTGTAATCACTATTTCCGGACGTGGAGACAAGGACTGTGCGGCAATCGCACGTTACAGAGGGGAGGATATCCATGAATAAGAGAATTACTGAGGCATTTGCGAAGGGAAAAGCATTTATCCCGTTTGTTACCTGTGGGGATCCATCTCTGGATGTTACTGAAAAAATTGTATATGCTATGGAAGATGCAGGAGCTGATCTGATCGAGCTTGGTATTCCGTTTTCTGATCCTACAGCAGAGGGACTTGTTATCCAGGGAGCAAATCTGCGTGCCCTGTCTGGTGGAGTTACCACAGATAAAGTTTTTGAAATGGTGGAAAAAATCCGTAAAAATACCAGTATCCCGATGGTGTTTATGACTTATGCGAATGTTGTTTTTTCCTATGGGACTGAGCGTTTCTGCAAGAAAGCTGCAGAGGTTGGGATGGATGGAATGATTCTTCCGGATGTTCCGTTTGAGGAAAAAGAGGAGTTTGCATCTGTTGCAGAGAAGTATGGTCTGGATCTGATTTCGCTGATTGCACCAACTTCTCATGAGAGAATTTCTATGATTGCAAACGAGGCGGAGGGTTTTGTTTATTGTGTATCTTCGCTTGGAGTTACCGGTATGCGAAGTCAGATTACTACGGATATCGGGGCTATGGTAGATCTTGTCAAAGCTCAGAAAGATATCCCGTGTGCTGTTGGATTTGGTATTTCTAATCCGGAGCAGGCGAAGAAGATGGCAGCTCAGGCAGATGGGGTTATTGTGGGATCGGCGATCGTGAAGCTGTGTGAAACTTACGGAGCTGACTGCGTGCCGTATATCCGAGAGTATGTGAAATCTATGAAGGATGCGATAAAGAAATAAAGGATTCCCGGTGAGATGGAATAGGAAATAATCGAACTCCAGGAAGGTCGTTTTATGAATCATCCTCTGGATTTGTCTCAATTCAGAACTTCTAAGGTACCGTGGTGTACAGAACTTTGCTAAGAACGATACAGAAAAATGCTGAACTCGCTGACGCTCAGACAGCAGCATTTTCTGTATCAACGCAAAAACCTGTACAACCAGGAACCTTTACGAAGTTCTTCAGGCGAGACTGCACCAGAGGATGATTATAAAACTTCTTGACTGGATTTTTTTATTTTCCTTCCATCTCGCCGTACTTTATCTGAAGCTGGGAATGTGGTGACATACAGGAAGTAGTAAAAGCTAGGACAGCATAAAGCACGTTGAGGGTGTTTTGTCCATTGGTAACATACAGGAAGTTTGGTATTCATGTGCAGGGACAGGAAATGTCTGCGAGGCTTTCGTCATGACGTGCAGGCAAGCTGCCGGCATCAAGCCCATTGTTTGAGGCGAAGCCGAGTTTGGGCGACTGCCGGCAAATAAGCGCATGCACGGAATAGAAAACGCAGCATTATTTTATGTACCTGCACATGATATACCATCTTCCGTCATATATCATTATCATATATTCTGCTTCCGTCATATACCAATTCATGTTATGATATAAAAATGATAAGTAACAGTAGAAGTAAAATATCATATACGGATGAGAGGGGTATAGCATGGAATTCCAGCATGAACTGGTGATCCCGGATGAGGGACTGCCTTTTAAATTTTTCCTGTTTGAGGGTAGTCAGGGAAATTATGTAAGAGAGAAACACTGGCATACGTCAATTGAGATTTTTGCTGTCATGGAAGGATCTCTGACATTTTATCTGAATGAAGAGGAACATCCGCTCAAGGCAGGCGAGCTGATGATCATTAACTCAAATGAAGTCCATTCAATCAATTCGCCGGAGGAAAATCATACGGCAGTGCTTCAGATTCCCCTGAAACAGTTCGAGGATTATTTTACCGCACATCGTTTTATCCGGTTTGCCGGAAGTATCCCACAGATGGATACAGAATTATCAAATCTGGTTCAGGAAATGTACCGCTTATATATAAAAAGAGGAAGCGGATATGAATTCAAGATCCGTTCATTTTATTATGATGTATTGTATCTTCTGGTCAATCATTATCGTCTGGACGAGGCCGGAGAGCAGGAAGTACGCCATAGCCGCCGCCTGGATGCACTTGCAAGGATTACTTCCTATATGAGAGAACATTACCAGGAAGAACTTAAACTGACTGAAATTGCGAATATGTTTGGATATTCAGATGCATATTTATCCAGGATGTTTCAGAAATATGCAAATGTCAATTTTAAGACATATCTTCAGGACATTCGCATGACTTATGCGTACCGAGAACTTCTCAATACAGATAAGACGATCAGCCAGATCGCACTGGATAACGGATTCAGCAGCAGTCGGGCGTTTACAAGAGAATTTCAGAGACGCTACGGTATTTTGCCAAGCGAACTTGGACGAACAAAATAAGATAAAAAACAGGTAGTCATTAAACTGCCTGTTTTTTTGTTTATATCAGGATGAGGGCAAATAACTGATTTACAGGTCAAAAAAATGCACTAAACAGGACAAAAAATTTGGCGAAATATTATTTGGTGAGTGATATGATATTTTCAATACAAAAAATATAAAGGAGGTAACTTCAGGTGAAGATTCAGAATGTAGCAGATGACGCATTTCGCAGATATGGTAAAGTACTGGAGGGGTATGACTTTACAGAACTTCTGAAAGAAATGAAACACACGCCGGTACCGGAGGATGTAATCTATGTACCATCTGTAGAAGAGATGGAAGCATTGCCGGTAGCGAAGGAACTTCAGGACAAAGGATATGGTGGACTTCCAATTGAGATTGGATACTGCAACGGTCATAACAAGAAACTGAATGGACTGGAATATCATCGCAGCTCCGAAATTAATGTAGCAGTCACAGATATGGTACTTCTTATCGGACATCAGCAGGATGTAGAAAAAGACTTCACATATGACACATCCAAGGTAGAAGCATTTCTTGTTCCGGCAGGAACCGCAGTTGAGGTTTATGCAACCACTCTTCATTATGCACCATGTCATGTAAAAGAAACAGGTTTCCAGTGTGTCGTTGTTTTACCGAAGGGAACAAATACAGAGCTGACTTTTGATAAAGAAGATAAAGGAGAAGACAGACTTCTCACAGCTAAGAATAAATGGCTGATCGCACATGAGGAAGCAGCTATCGAAGGTGCGTTTAATGGACTGAAGGGTAAGAATATACAGATAATTTAATTTATAATAATATGGAGGAATTTTTATCATGAACAATATGCCAGAAGTAAAAGTTGGAATCGTTGCAGTCAGCCGTGACTGCTTCCCGGAATCACTTTCTGTAAACAGAAGAAAAGCTCTTGTAGAGGCTTATACAAACAAATATGATGCAAAGGATATCTACGAATGTCCAATCTGTATCGTAGAAAGCGAAATTCATATGGTACAGGCTCTTGAGGACATCAAAAAAGCAGGCTGCAATGCACTTTGTGTTTACCTTGGAAACTTTGGACCTGAAATTTCCGAAACACTTCTTGCAAAACATTTCGACGGACCAAAAATGTTTATCGCAGCAGCAGAGGAGACACAGGATAACCTTTGCCAGGGACGTGGAGATGCTTACTGCGGTATGCTGAATGCAAGCTATAACCTGCAGCTTCGTAATGTAAAAGCCTATATCCCGGAATATCCGGTTGGTGATGCCGAAGACTGTGCAGATATGATTCATGAGTTCCTTCCGATCGCAAGAGCAGTTGAAGGACTGAGCAATCTTAAGATCATCAGCTTTGGACCGCGTCCGACAAACTTCCTTGCCTGCAATGCACCGATCAAACAGCTCTACAATCTTGGCGTAGAGATTGAAGAAAACTCTGAACTGGATCTCTTTGAAGCATTCAATAAGCACGAAGGCGATGAAAGAATCCCGGAAATTGTAAAAGAAATGGAAGAAGAACTTGGTGCCGGAAACAAGAAACCAGAGGTCCTTCCGAAACTTGCTCAGTATGAACTGACTCTGAAAGACTGGGTAAGAGATCACAGAGGATACCGTAAATATGTAACTCTGACAGGAAAATGCTGGCCGGCATTCCAGACACAGTTTGGATTTGTTCCATGCTATGTAAATAGCCGTCTGACTGCCCAGGGCATTCCGGTATCCTGCGAAGTTGATATTTATGGTACATTAAGTGAATTCATCGGACAGGTTGTAAGCAACGATGTCGTTACCCTGCTTGATATCAACAACTCTGTACCGAAGGATATGTATAAAGAGTCCATCGAGGGAAAATACAATTATACACTGAAAGACACATTCATGGGATTCCACTGTGGAAACACTGCTTCGAGCAAACTTTCCTTCTGTGAAATGAAATACCAGATGATCATGGCAAGATCTCTTCCGATCGAAGTTACAAACGGTACTCTGGAGGGTGACATCAAACCTGGTGATATCACATTCTATCGTCTGCAGAGCACGGCTGATAACAAACTTCGTGCCTATATCGCACACGGCGAAGTGCTCCCGGTTGCAACCCGTTCCTTTGGCGCGATTGGTGTCTTTGCTATCCCGGAAATGGGACGTTTCTATCGCCATGTCCTGATCGAGGGAGGATATCCGCATCACGGTGCAGTAGCATTCGGACATCATGGAAAAGCTCTCTTTGAGGTATTTAAATATATCGGTGTTCCGGTCGATGAGATTGGATACAATCAGCCGGCAGGTGTGAGATACCCGACAGAAAATCCGTGGGGATGATCCGCAGACAGAATGTGCATCTGCAGGTATGAATGCAGATGCACAGTTAGGAGGAAAAATGTACTATATTGGCATAGATTTAGGGACTTCTGCCGTAAAACTTCTTCTTATGGAAGAATCCGGCAAGATCTGTAATATTGTATCAAAAGAATATCCATTATTTTTTCCGCATCCGGGCTGGTCAGAACAGAATCCGGAGGACTGGTTTACGCAGAGCGTAGAGGGAATGAAAGAACTGACGGAGGGGATTGATCGTTCCAAGGTAGCCGGAATTGGCTTCGGGGGACAGATGCATGGACTGGTAACGCTGGATGAGAATGACAAGGTTATCCGCCCGGCAATCCTCTGGAATGATGGACGTTCCCAGAAAGAAACAGAATATCTCAACAATGAAATCGGTAAAGAGAAACTGTCTGCATATACAGCAAACATTGCTTTTGCAGGTTTTACAGCTCCGAAGATCCTGTGGATGAAGAAAAATGAGCCGGAGAAATTTGCAAAAATTGCCAAGATCATGCTTCCGAAAGACTATCTTGCTTACAGACTTTCCGGATCTTTCTGCACAGATGTTTCTGATGCATCCGGTATGCTTCTTCTTGATGTAAAGAACCGCTGCTGGTCCAGGGAAATGATGGAGATCTGCGATGTAAGAGAAGAACAGCTTCCGAAACTGTATGAGAGCTGGGAAGTGGTCGGAACGCTGAAGCCGGAAGTGGCAGAGGAACTCGGATTTTCTGCTGATGTCAAAGTTGTGGCAGGTGCCGGAGATAATGCAGCTGCTGCGGTCGGAACAGGAACTGTCGGTGACGGTCAGTGTAACATTTCACTTGGAACATCCGGAACAATCTTTATTTCCAGCAAAAACTTTGGTGTTGACGAGAACAATGCACTGCATTCTTTCTGTCATGCTGACGGAAGCTATCATCTTATGGGATGTATGCTGAGTGCTGCTTCCTGTAATAAATGGTGGGCAGAAGAAATTCTTCAGACCAGGGATTTTGCAGCAGAACAGGCTCCAATCCAGAAACTTGGAGAAAATAACGTATTCTTCCTTCCATATCTGATGGGAGAAAGATCCCCTCATAATAATCCAGATGCAAGAGGCGTATTCTTTGGAATGTCCATGGACACTACAAGAGCAGATATGACACAGGCCGTTCTGGAAGGCGTTGCATTTGGACTTCGTGATTCCCTTGAAGTAGCAAGAAAGCTCGGAATCAAGATTGAACGCACCAAGATCTGCGGCGGCGGAGCAAAAAGTCCGCTTTGGAAAAAGATCATCGCAAATGTGATGAACCTCAAAGTCGATGTCCTTGAAGTTGAAGAAGGACCATCCATGGGAGGAGCCATGCTGGCAGCTGTAGGCTGCGGAGCATATCCGGATGTTGAGACTGTTGGAAAGAAGATGGCTCACGTAGTAGATACCGTTGAGCCAGAAGAAGAACTTGTGGCGAAATACGAAGAAAAGTATCAGAAGTTTAAGAAACTGTATCCGAGCCTTAAACCACTTTTTTAAGGTTCTTCCTTAACAAAAACCCTGAGGGGGACCATATTTATTGGGGACTGCCCAAAGCCCCGCCAGGTTGGCACCTGTATGAAACCCTGAGGGGGACCATCTCAAAGTTGCGAAAGGCCGAAGGTCCCCCTCAGACTCCCCCTGCTTGGCCCCGCTAAAAGCAAGTAAGTTTGAGAAAATATACCCCACCAGGCCACGTGTAAAAGTTTGTTAGTAGTATGATAAAATACCAGGATATCTTCTCCGTGCGAGAGAGAGGAGTCCTGGTATTTTTCGATTTATTTTATATTTGAAGAGAGAAGAAATTGTGTGCTTTTTAGCCCAGGGGTTGCAAGGGGACTGGCCAAGTCCCTTTGCGTTCCTTCTTTTACAAAAGAAAAAATAAAAAACAATTTTTATTTATATTTTTATTGTAAAAAATACACAACTTTTATTTTGAATTCTTTATCATTTTGTAAAAAGAAAAGAAAAAATTTGATAATTTATTGACAAACTCCGTTATATATGATATTATTTTCTTATCAATTTGATAACGTCTCTGATGACTGGCGGAGCAGTGGAAATCACCACATGGGAATCAGAGATTTGCAGAGTCGACCGTCTGGGCAGTATTTGAGAATATCTCGGATACTGTTTTTTTTAACCGAATATATGGTTAAACTGGTGGTGTGTCTACAATGAAAGGAGACAATTATGGGATTCAAAAGTGACATCGAAATCGCACAGGAGTGCGTAATGCAGCCAATTACCAAGATTGCAGAAAAAGCAGGTATTGATGACAAATATCTGGAGCAGTACGGAAAATACAAAGCAAAGATCGACTACAATCTTTTAAAAGAAAGCGACAGAAAAGATGGTAAGCTGATTCTTATGACAGCAATCAACCCGACACCGGCAGGTGAAGGAAAAACTACTACAACCGTAGGTCTTGCTGATGCAATGCAGAAACTCGGTAAGAACGTTATGGTTGCACTTCGTGAGCCATCCCTCGGACCGGTATTTGGTGTTAAGGGTGGTGCAGCAGGCGGCGGCTATGCGCAGGTAGTTCCGATGGAAGATATCAACCTTCATTTCACAGGTGACTTCCATGCGATTGGTGCAGCAAACAACCTTCTTGCAGCAATGATCGACAACCATATCTTCCAGGGAAATGCTCTGAACATTGACCCGAGAAAGATTACATGGAAGAGATGCGTGGATATGAACGACCGTCAGCTTCGTAATGTAGTAGACGGACTCGGTGGAAGAACAAACGGTATGCCACGTGAAGACGGATATGACATTACTGTTGCATCCGAGATCATGGCAGTTCTCTGTCTTGCAAGCGACATCTCAGATTTGAAAGCAAGACTTTCCAGGATTATTATCGGATATACATATGGTAAAGTATCCGAGCAGAAACCGGTAACAGCTGGCGATCTTCATGCAGAAGGTGCTATGACAGCACTTCTGAAAGATGCTCTGAAACCAAATCTTGTTCAGACACTGGAACATGTACCGGCAATCGTTCATGGTGGACCATTCGCAAACATCGCTCATGGATGTAACTCCGTAACAGCTACAAAGATGTGTATGAAACTTGCTGATTACACCATCACAGAGGCTGGATTCGGTGCTGACCTCGGTGCTGAAAAATTTCTCGACATCAAATGCCGTATGGCAGGACTGCACCCAAGCGCAGTTGTTATCGTAGCTACGGTACGTGCTCTGAAATACAATGGCGGTGTAGCAAAAGCTGACCTCAACAACGAAAACCTGGAAGCACTGGAAAAAGGACTTCCAAACCTTCTGAAACATGTAAGCAACATCAAGAACGTATACAAACTTCCATGTGTTGTTGCTATCAATGCATTCCCGACAGATACAAAGGCAGAACTTGACCTTGTAGAAGAAAAATGTAAAGAACTCGGCGTAAACGTTGCTCTTTCTGAAGTATGGGCTAAAGGCGGCGAAGGCGGAATCAAACTTGCAGAAGAAGTTCTCCGTCTCGTAGAAGAACCAAACGACTTCTCCTATGCATATGAACTGGAAGGATCTATCGAAGACAAACTGAACCAGATCGTACAGAAAGTATACGGCGGTAAGAGAGTTGTTCTGACAGCAAATGCTCAGAAACAGGCAAAACAGCTTGAAGCACTCGGATTTGGCAACTGCCCGATCTGCGTAGCTAAGACACAGTACAGCCTGACAGACGACCAGACAAAACTTGGTGCACCGACAGACTTCGAAGTTACTGTACGTAACCTCAAGATTTCCGCAGGTGCAGGCTTCATCGTAGCCCTCACAGGCGAGATCATGACCATGCCAGGACTCCCGAAAGTACCGGCTGCTGAGAGAATCGATGTAGACGAAACAGGCAAGATCACTGGACTTTTCTGATAAAAGCTGATTGTAAACCACGCTGAAAAGCAGGTAAGATAGGGAGATAATAAAATACCAGAACCGTTTCATACGTAAAGCGTAGTAACTGTGAACGAAGTGAACAGTAATAAAGCGTATGGAGAGGGGTTCTGGTATTTTTGTGTGTATGGTTTTTGGGGGAGAAATGTGGTAGTATAGAGGAAGTATAAAATGTGTCAGGGAGGATTGGAAAATGACAGTTTTGGAAAGGCTTAATGCTCTTCGGGATTTGATGAGGGAGAAGAAGATTGACGCATATCTGGTGCCGACGGATGATTTTCATGCATCGGAATATGTTGGTGATTATTTTAAATGTCGAAAGTATATTACCGGATTTACGGGATCAGCGGGAACGGCTGTGATCATGCAGGATATGGCAGGTCTGTGGACGGATGGAAGATATTTTCTGCAGGCTGCAGACCAGCTTGAAGGAAGTACCATTCAACTCTTCAAAATGGGTGAGCCGGATGTGCCGACAGTACATCAGTTTCTTGCAAAAAAGCTTGAAAAGGGTATGTGCCTTGGCTTTGATGGACGTACAGTCAGTGCCAGGGAGGCAGAAGAATTAGAAGAACTTTTAAAGAAAAAAGAGGTTACTTTTGCTGTAAACGATGATCTTATCGGAGCAATCTGGAGTGACCGTCCGGCACTTTCCTGTGAGCCGGCTATGGAACTGGATGTGAAATGGGCAGGCGAGTCAAGAGCAGATAAAATTGCGAAAATCCGTAAGCAGATGAGGGAAAAGAAAGCAGATATTTTTGTACTTACTTCGCTGGATGATATTGCATGGTTTTTGAACATCCGTGGAAATGATGTTCATTGCTGTCCTGTTGTTCTTTCTTATCTTGTTATGACAGATGAAGAACTCAGATTATTTGTAAATGAAACTGTTTTTTCAGGAGAGATTCGTGCAAATCTGGAAGCAGATGGAGTGGAGATTTACTCATATGATGATGTCTATTCCTATGTTCAGACGATAGATTCTGATAAGAGAGTTCTGCTTTCAAAAGCCAATGTCAACAGTCGGCTGGTAAGTAATATCCCGTCCGAGGTAACAATTCTGGATGAGGAAAATCTGACACTTCTTCCGAAAGCAGTTAAGAATAAAACTGAGGTCGAAAATGAAAGGATCGCACATATCAAAGATGGTGTTGCAGTTACCAGATTTATCCGCTGGATGAAGGAAAATGCTGGAAAAGAAACAATTACTGAGCTCAGTGCGGCAGAAAAATTATACCAGTTCCGCAGTGAACAGGAGAATTTTCTGGGAGACAGCTTTGATCCGATCATTGCATATGGAAAGCATGCTGCAATTGTACATTACAGTGCAACAGAAGAGACAGATATTCCTTTTGAGGCAAGAGGAATGGTGCTTGCAGATACAGGCGGACATTATCTGGAAGGATCAACAGATATCACAAGAACAGTAGTACTTGGACCTGTTACAGATAAAGAAAAGAAATATTTCACAGCTGTTCTTCGCGGAAATCTGAAGCTTGGAGCAGCAAAATTCAAGTACGGATGTACAGGACTGAATCTGGACTATATTGCCAGAGAACCACTCTGGGAAATGGGAGAAGATTACAATCATGGCACAGGTCATGGTATCGGATATCTCCTCAATGTGCATGAGGGACCAAACAGTATCCGCTGGAAAAATATTGCAGGAAGTCCGGCTGCAGTGCTGGAAGAAGGTATGCTCACATCGGATGAACCGGGATATTATCTGGAGAATGAATTTGGAATCCGTCATGAGAATATTGTCCTTTGTAAGAAAGCAGAAAAGACTTCCTTTGGACAGTTTATGTGCTTTGAATATCTGACGATGGTGCCGTTTGATCTGGATGGAGTTGATCCGGAGCAGATGTCCGTTCGTGAAAGAAAATTACTTAATGAGTACCATAAGGAAGTATATAAAACATTATCTCCACATTTAAATGAGGATGAAAAAGAATGGCTGAAGCAGGCAACGAGAGAAATCTGACAAAGGGAGAAAAGACGAAATACCGGCTGGCAAGAACGATGAAACAATGCATGCAGACGACTTCTGTGGAGAATATTACGGTGAAGCAATCAAAGAAAAAGACCTTCAGTTCCTAGCAGAGTCTGCTTATGCAGATGCATGTGCACCGGGAAATCCGAAGAATGCAAGTGTAGAAGATCTGAAGGATCTGTTTAGAAAGATTTTATGTAATTTAAAAAAATTTAATCGTATGGGGAATCCTTTGAAAATTTCTCCTGGTGTTTCAGGTGGGGAGATTTTCGTGTGAAGGATTCCTTTTTTGTGTTTGGATTGTAACTGTTCACAGGTAATATCCCGCGAGGTGTTTTGCCATGAATATGGCAAAATCCCGAGACATATGGGGCAAAATGCCATCACCGAAGGTGATTTGGAATGCATTTTGACCAAGTTACTGTGAAAGGAGTGAACAGTAACTTAGGATTCTTGAGTCTTGGCTGAGGAATGGAGAAGGATTGTTCTGTTGTATGCCATACTATGGGTAAACGAAAGATTGGATGACCACGGTAGAAGTATAAATAGTAACAGAGTACATAAATTCAATGACCTATTGCTTATACTGTGGTATATTGGTAAAAAAATGAAGAGAAGGAACGGGTTATGAGTATAGAAGTTGAGATCAAGTTAAAGATTAATGAGAAGAAAAGCATAGAAGAGAAACTGGCAGAATCTGGTTTCCAAAAAGGTGCACTTGTTAGGGAGTCAGATACTTACTATATGGCGGCGCATCATGATTTTGTAGCTTTGGATGAGGCACTTCGTGTACGCAGTACGGAAAATAGGACAACAGGTGAGAAGTCTGCTGCCATCACTTATAAGGGCGCGAAACTGGATAAGATTTCCATGAGCAGGCAGGAACTGGAGACAACGGTAGGTGATGCAGAAATCTGCCGTAATATATTAGAGCATATTGGTTTTTGTCCGGTTCCTTCTGTAGAAAAGCTTCGGCAGTATTATCACAAAGAAAATATCACGGCCTGTGCAGATTCGGTCACGGGGCTTGGGGATTATCTGGAGCTTGAAGTGATCGCTGATTCCAATACAGAGAGAGAACAGGCTCTGGAACAGATAGAAGAGGTCCTTCAGATCCTGGGATATTCCATGCAGGATACGACACGAACCTCATATTTGTCCATGCTATTGGCAAAATAAAATACTTAAATTTGCGTCCCTTTTGGCGTTTCTGTCGTCTAATAAGTAGAAGCACATAAACAGAGGCTTTTACACAACATTTCCTGATGACCGGTCAGAGACAGGAGAATGGAGAAATCAATGAATAATGAATTTTTGATACGAAGGGCGAAGAAAGACGACAAAGATGCTTTCTGCAGGCTGATGGATGAACATTTGCAGTGCATGTACAAGATGGCATCTGCATATCTCAAAAACGATGAGGATGTTGCCGATGCGATCCAGGATACCATTCTTTCCTGCTATGAAAACCTGAAAAGTCTGAAGCAGAACAGATATTTTAAGACATGGATGCTGCGGATCCTGATCAACAAATGCAAGGATATTCTGAAGCAGAAGAAACAGGTTACATACACGGATCAGATGCCGGAGACTCCTTTTTATGAGGAAGAGTATGCTGCAAAAGAATGGGCACAGATGCTGGAACCACTGGATAATAAATATCGTCTGGTGATCCTTCTGTACTATATGGAAGGCTTCAATATCCGGGAGATCAGTGACATCCTGGATATGAAAGAAAGTACTGTGAAATCCCGTCTTCAGAGAGGAAGAAAACAGGTTGCAGAATTGTACGAATATAAGGTCAGGGAGGGACGTGCCTAATGATGAATCTTAATGATAATGAAAAGGATTTCCAGAAAAAACTTCAGGAAGAAACAGAAATACCGGTGATTGTGCATGAGCGTGTAAAGCAGGCATATCATCTGATCGAAAATAATACTGCTGTGCAGAAAAAGATGCCAAAAGAACCATATCACTGGATGAAGATCGGAGGAAGAATTGCAGGAGGTATGGCAGCAGTACTTGCAGTTGGATTTGTACTTTGTGCGGTGAATCCAGTCATGGCCAAAAATCTTCCGGTGGTTGGAGGACTCTTTGAAATGCTGCAGGATAACGTGAGCTTTTTCGGGGATTTTTCTGATCATGCAACGACTCTGGAAGCCGTTGATACAACTGAGATAGAAGGAACCGCGGCAGACACTGAATCAGATATAGAAGAAAATTCACTGGAAGATACTGAGGTGGGACAGGATAGGACAAAAGATGACACTGCATATACCAAGACGGCAGATGGTTTGACGATCACATGCTCGGAAGTATACGCGAACAGTCAGGCGGTCTATATAACTATGCAGTTTAAGAGCGGGCAGCCATTTCCGAAGACAGAAACTTTGGCTGAGAGTGGCAAACCTGTTATAACTCTTGATATGACTGGAAGTGTGGATTTTAACCAGGAGGCAGATCCGATCATTGACGGTCAGGTGGAAGGACAGTTTCTGGATGACAACACTTATGCCTGTATTTTCCGATATGATCTTACACATGCGGCAAAAGATTACACGGAATATAATGAAAAATATAATGAGATGTCACAGCAGGTGCTGGATGAAATGGGAATAACACTGGATGATCTGAATGATGAGACAGATGAAGGATATGAATTACTAAGTAAATTCTTAGATGAAGTTTCTGCAAGAGGCGGGGCACTGGAAACCTATATCAAAAATGTTGAGATCCCGGACACTTTTAACCTCCAGTTGGACATTACCAAGGTAAAAGGTCTCAAAGCAGATTATGAATGGTCAGAAGATGACTATGAAAAATATGGAACGGATGCCGGTTATTATAAATATGAAGGTGACTGGAATTTTGATATTCCGGTTACAGTAGACGATTCTCAGACCGAGGTTCTGGAACTGAACGATACAAATGATGCAGGTATTGGACTCAGATCCGTAATCCGTACACCATATGAGCTGACGGTAAATGAGCTTTATGAGGATGGCTCTGCCAGTGATTGTTTTATGGTTGCACTTGATGCCAATGGAAACAAACTTCCATATAATGATTCCACCGGAAACTGCAATAATTTTACAATCCAGGACAGAGATATTTCCACCGTTGACATCTATATTCTGGACTATATTCAGTACATGGATGAACTGAAGGGACCGGATAATTACAACAATAATGAAAACAAACCAGAGGGTCAGAAGTGGAGCAATCTTCTCGACCAGTATGCAAAATATCACAAGACCCTGCATTTTGACTGATAACGTCATAGAATGAGAGAAATAAAAAGATAGTATTTTACTTTTGGGGTGGAAACGAGTATCATATGGGTAACAACGTTTGCACCCAAGGAGGAGATTATCATGAAGATTGGTTTTATCGGTTGTGGAAATATGGCGACAGCCATTTTAAAAGGAATTCTGAAAAGCGGTGAGGTGGCAGCAACAGATATCATTGCATCTGCTAAATCAGACAAAACCCGCGAAAAGATTGAGAAAGAACTCGGTATTAAGAAGGCGGATACGAACGCACAGGTTGTGGAATTTGCCGATGTAGTATTTCTGGCAGTGAAACCGCAGTTCCTGGAAGGTGTTCTGGATGAGATCAAAGCCAGCGTAAAAGCAGATCAGATTTTTATTTCTATCGCACCGGGCAAAACTCTCCAGTGGTTTGCAGACAAGCTTGGCGAGAAGACAAAGGTTATCCGTACAATGCCAAATACACCGGCAATGGTCGGAGAAGGCATGACAGCTCTTTGTGTGAATGATCTTGTGACAGAGGAAGAGACAGCACTGGCAGTAAAACTCTGCAATACCTTCGGAAAGACAGAAGTGATTCCGGAACGTCTGATGGACGTAGTGGTAGGTGTTTCCGGAAGTTCCCCGGCATATGTTTTTATGTTCCTTGAGGCAATGGCGGATGCAGCAGTTGCAGATGGAATGCCGAGAGCACAGGCATACAAATTTGCTGCACAGGCGGTACTTGGAAGTGCGAAGCTGATGCTTGAGACCGGCAAACATCCGGGAGAACTCAAAGATATGGTATGCTCTCCGGCAGGAACTACCATTCAGGCAGTACGTGTACTGGAAGAAAAGGGGCTTCGCAGTGCAGTGTTTGAAGCGCAGACAACATGTGTGAATAAAGCTAAGGGAATGTAAGACGAATTGTTATAAATTTTGTTTGGTCAACCATTATTTCTACAATTGTAGAAATAATGGTTGACTTTTACTTTCTACAGATGTAGAATACAATCAACTTCTACAGATGTAGAATATAAGTAACTGTGAGGGTACTGAACAGTTACGAAAATAAAACTCAAGGAGGATCCACTATGAAGACAAGAACAACAAAATTTATGACACTTATGACCGTAGCAGCATTGGGGATTTTTTCAGCAGGAACTGTCAGGGCAGCAGGAAATAATGATTTTTATACGCAGCCGCCGGCTGGCTCTGCCTGGGAGAAGGCAGATACGGAAGGTACCTATGCCAGTTATTCGAATGGAAGTGATTATGTAAATATCTATAAATATTCACTGGAGGATGTTAAAACAGGAATTGCCAAATGTAACGACACTTATGAGGCTTGCTATCAGACGATTTATTCAGAGGGAAACAGCCTGTATATGGTAGTAGGATATGCAAAAGATGCAGATGATATAGGTGATGTAAGGGAATTTGTGGAATATATTTCTTATCCGGGCAACCCGTCCCTTACCAGACAGGCGGACGAAGATGCGGAAGGAAATGCTGATAAAACAGGTACGAATACTTCTGGTCAGACGTCCGGACAGACTTCCGGAGGAGATGCAAATTCCTCTGATACGGAAGAAAATGCTTCCGCAGATTCAGCAGATAACAGTGATGACTCAGATATTATTAGTACCTCGCCGATGACATTAGTTGACAGCGATGGAAATACAATTGAGATCAATTATATTCTTCACAAAGATTATTCCTGTGAATATCGTGGAGATGATGGAATGGAATATACTGATAACGGAGATGAAACCTATACAGACGAAAATGGAAATACATACTCAGCGCTGAATGATGACACACATCATCTGGGACATACGCTGGAACAGCATGACCTTGAGGATGCAGACGGCAATACGGTAACCGTTACAGAGACTACAAATGGTGATTATTATTTCCGTGACGACAATGGTACCGGATTTACGGACAACGGAGACGGAACATGGAGCGATGAAAATGGCAACAGTTATACCGAAATGAATTGATAGCGACGAGCTTCTGTAAAATATGCAGAAGCTCTTGCCATTTTTTGGCCCCGTGGTAAAATAAAATTATTCCTACATTTGTAGAAAATATATCAGATGTGAAACAGGAGGGTGGAAAAGAGTGAAAAAAACATATCAGAGATTACCTGAATCAGAACTGGATATCATGCTTGTCCTTTGGAATGGGACTCCTCCGATGACCAGACCGGAGATTGAAAAGGTAATCAATACAAAGAAAAAGCTTGCATCGACAACAATTCTGTCACTGCTGACCAGACTGGAGAGCAAAAATTTTGTGGAAGTGACGAAACAGGGAAAAATGAATCTGTATACACCGTTGGTTTCGCAGGCAGATTATCAGGCGCACGAAAGTCAGAGTGTTCTTGAGAAGCTTTATGGAAATTCGCTGAAAAAATTTGTGACTTCGCTTTATCATGGGAAGAAGATCAGTTCTGAAGAGATTCAGGATCTCAGTGAGTTTCTTAAGGAGCTGGAGAACAGAGAGGAATAGTAAATTATGGAGGTTTTTGTTCTGCATATTCTAAAACTGAACATTATTGCAGCAGTTGTAATTTTACTGGTCAGGGTACTGGCAATTTTGTTTAAAGGGCGAGTATCAGCGAGATGGAAGTATTTTATCTGGCTGCTGCTTGCGGTAACCCTTTGTGTTCCGGTGCGTCTCCCGGCGAATTTGGCATTGGTGGATGTTAAGGTACAGAATAACAGTCAACGGGATGTACAAGAGCCGAAGACAGAGGATCACACAGTCAGGTCAGGAAAAGGTCAGAAGATAACAGAAACAGTGTCATCTTCGAACAGCAACAGGAAGAGTATGACTGAAATCCCGGAACAAAAGAGAACGGTCATGTGGGAGCCAGATAAATGGATGGAAATTGTGACTGTGATTTTTGTTACTGTCTGGCTGAGTGTGGCGGTGCTTAAAATGGCAGGAGAACTGCTGGCATATTGTCTCTCCATGAAGAAACTGGAGCGGATGAGTCTGCCGGTAAGTGATCCGGTGAGTATTCAGATGTACAGAGAGGTATGTCGGAGAAGACAGATACGCAGAATACCAGAACTCAGGCAGAATGCAGGCCTTACCACACCGCTTCTTGCCGGACTTTTTCATACAAAGTTGTATCTTCCGGCAGCCGGATATTCCGCAGAAGAAAGAAAACTGGTCTTTTATCATGAACTTACCCATTATTGTCACCGGGATCTCTGGTATAAGATGCTTCTTCGAATCTGTGCATCGATATACTGGTTCAATCCGTTTCTCCTTATCATGCTGAAAGAAGCGGATAAAGACATTGAGACTCTGTGTGACACGGCAGTTGTACACAGAGTCAATAAGAAGGAACATAAACTGTATCGACAGCTGCTTCTTCGCACAGTGGCGATGAACAGTCAGATTCCGTATGTGACGGCAAGTCTTAATGACAGTGGAATGGTGTTTAAAGACAGAATTCTGTATATGGTGAATATCCAAAAGCTGAGGAGAGGAATTCTGCCGGGAGTTTTGCTGGCGATGCTGCTTGTTGGCGGGAACCTGGTATTTACTGTTTCAGCAGGGACAGACACGGTTCCGGTCAGGATGGCGAAATCTGACCAGGAAAAGAATACAGATCCAGAAGAAAAGAATACACCGGATTATGCACCATTTTCTGAAATGGTAAATATGCAGAAAAATGCAGAGACACAGAGTGAAGAGGAAGCGGCAGAGAATGTAGATCCAGAAGATTCTGTAAAGTCAGGCGAAAATGCAGATACGGAAACAAATTCTGAAGTGGCTGTGGAAAACAGTGGACAGATAAACGAAACGACAGATGATGGAAGTGATCCTGACAGCGATGGATCTGCGTCCTATTATGAGAATCTGCCGGAAGGTGTGCCATATACCAGTGGATTCAGTACTCCTTCCGGTGTGGCATCTATTGTGGCAGCAGGGGAAGGCGATGAGGAATCCAGAGTTCTTTATGATAACGGAGACGGAACTTATTCTGATGATCTCGGCTTCAAATACAGTTATCAGGGAGATGGAAACTGGGCAGATGCCAATGGAAATTCCTACCGCACCTGGAATGACGAAGATTACAATTTCGGAACCCAGCTGGGTCAGCATGAACTTCAGGGCAGCAACGGCACTGTCGATGTAAAAGAGACTACAAACGGGGATTATTATTACCGTGATGCAGACGGTGTAGGATACACCGATAACGGTGATGGAACCTGGACCGATGAAAATGGGAATACCTATACGGAGTGATCCGTCCGGTGGAAAATTCCCGGAAACTTCTGAGAAACTTATGGAATCAGGGAGCAGAGGCACTGGAAGACGCAGATGATGCAGTGAACGATGCATCGGATGAGCGAGCCACCGGCGGTCGAGGTTGTGGTGGTAATCAACAGCCTGGGAGTTGTGCTGATGCTGTACTCCGGCTCTGGGATCTCGGCAGTCTCCAGTGTACCATATGCATTTTCTGAAGTGTTCAAAAATATCTCTCTGGGAACCTGGACTTATATTTTTCAGGGACTCCTGGTGTTATCGCTGATGATCATGCGAAAGAAATTTGTTGTACCGTATCTTTTCAGTTTTGTTGTAGGATTTACCTTCAGTGAGATGCTTGATGTACATGAAATGTGGATATACAACTTGGTTTAAACTGGAACATGTTCTGCAGATTCCGGTATCTGTTATCTTTGGATATTTCATTGATCTGACCATGCTTCTGTTTACATGGGTAAACCCGCAGGCATATGTTATGAAGATCGTAGATCTTCTCATCGGATGTCTGATCCTTGGATTTGGTGTGTATATGGAAGTACTTGCAGACGTTGTTATGCTGCCGGGAGAATCTTTTGTCCGTGCGATTGTTCTGACATGGGAAACCAACTTTGGTACGACAAAAATCTGCTTTGACGTTTCCATGGCAGTGATTGCGGCAGCACTGTCTTTTGCATTCACCAGACGCCTCAATGGTGTGCGTGAAGGTACAGTTATTGCGGCACTTCTGGTTGGATATATTGCCAGAGTTCTTGGCAAGAAGCTTGCATTTGTCAAAGAAAAATACTTGATATAAACTCCTGAGAAATGAAGGAAATACAGGGCTTTGCAGGATGTAGAATTTGATTCTGTGATAAATTTGTGACAAATGGAGAAAAATCCATAGAAACACCGAGATTAGGCATATTGATTTTCGAAAAGGCATATGCTATAATTGCTATAGGCGAAAAGAAATGACGAGTCCATGTGGACGAAAAAGAGTGAAGCCCTCAGTACTGCGAATACTGGGGGCTTCTTCTTGTTTATTTACAGTGGATAAGAAACCACTAGGCTAGTGTTGCCTCACTTGTCGCCGTCTAACTATTTGCAAACATAATAGGCGGCTATGCTTGCCGTACAGGAGACAAAAAAAGAAATGACGATTTCCATATAGACTTCACTTCCTCCCGTTGCCGGGCATCGGCTGGACAACATAGCTAGTATATCACGCTTTAGAACAAAATGGAACATGTATAAATGATTACCCGGCACAAATTAATGTGCCGGTCAGTTTTTTTGAAACAAAAAATTCGACAAATTTTTTACAAAATTAGTGTATTGTCACTTTAAAAAAGATTCCTCGAGTGCTAAGATAAACAAGGTATACTACCTACTGAAGAGTTATCATAAACTACCTATGGAGGAAATATAAAGTGACAGAAGAAATTGAGACACAGGAGAACAAAAAATTACCAGTCCTGCGGGGCGAGCTGGCTCTGCTGGTTGTGGTATTGATCAACAGTCTGGGAGTCGTGCTGATGCTGTACTCCGGCTCTGGGATTTCGGCGATCTCCAGTGTGCCATATGCATTTTCGGAAGTGTTTACAAAGATTTCTCTTGGAACCTGGACTTACATTTTTCAGGGACTTCTGGTGTTATCACTGATGATCATGCGAAGGAAATTTGTTGCACCGTATCTTTTCAGTTTTGTTGTTGGATTTGCATTCAGTGAAATGCTCGATGTACATGAAATGTGGATTGATGTCCTGCCAACAGCTATTGGTTACAGGGTACTTTATTTTATCATCAGCTACCTGCTTCTGTGCATAGGAATCGCACTCTCCAACCGCTGTGGTCTGCCCATTATCCCGACAGATCTGTTTCCACGGGAACTGGCAGATATCACAAAAGTACAATATTCCAGAATCAAGATCAGCTTCGATGTTATCTGCCTTGCAGTGACTGCACTGATGACCTGTATTATCCTCGGACATCTGGACGGACTTGGGATTGGTACAATCCTGGCTGCTTTTTCTATGGGAAAAGTGATTGGAATGATCGGTGATAAGATGGATCACCATGTGAGATTTGAGTCGTTTATGACAAAGAAAAGTGCATAACAGTTACAAATAAAAAATAAATTCTGTCAGAATTTCATGCTGGAAAAAAGGAGACATCCATGCTAGAATTTTGACAGAATTATTTTATATGAGGAGAAATGCAAATGAAAAAGAAACAAAATCTACTGTTGCTGGTTCTTGCTGTTTTGTTTGTATCTCTGTTTAGTGGAAGTACTGCTGTATCAGCAGCTTCGTTTCCGCGATTAGAGATAGCCAGAACGGGTGAGATTGTCAGCAAAAACAACAACCTGTATTATCGTTACGCAAAAAGAAATTATGCCAGAAATAAATATCTGCGGATCAAGGGAAAAAACTATTATTTCGATAATTCAGGAAAAGCCTGGTATGGAATGCATATGATCCACGGCAGAAAATATTACTTTGGAGTCCGTTCAGAGGGATATATGTACAGAGACCGTCTGTTCCGTTACAACAAGAATTATTACTACGTGAACAAGAAGGGAATTCTTATCACCGGTGGCTGGTACACACTTCCTTCCGGTAAACGATATTATTTCGATTCCAGTGGAAAAGCATATACCGGGAAAAAGAAAATAAACAAGACGACATATTATTTTGAAAAAGATGGTGCACTGAATCATTCGGGGCTGTATTATGATCTGGCTTCAGACTGTGCGATTCTTATCAATGCCGATACAGGAAAGGTCTTATACGCAAAGAACGAAAATATGCGGCACGCCAATGCAAGTACGACCAAAATAATGACTTGTATCCTTGCTCTTGAAAACAGCAAAATGAATGAAACAGTGAACTTTTCTGCACGGGCAGCAGCACAGGAACCAACGAAGCTGTATGCCAGAACAGGAGAAAAGTTTTATATGAGAGATATGCTTTATTCTCTGATGCTTCCGTCTCATAATGATACCGCAGTGGCAATCGCAGAACATATAAGTGGTTCGCAGAGTAAGTTTGCAAAGCTTATGAACCAGAAAGCCGCACAGATTGGATGCAGCAATACTCATTTTGTGACCGCAAATGGACTGGATGCCGGTTATAACCATTACACAACGGCTTCTGATCTTGCCAGGATTGCCAGCTATGCAATTAAAAAACCAGCTTTTTTGAAACTCATCAACACCAAAAGCTATGCTTTCAGAAGTCTGAATACACGGAGACGTTTTTCGGTAAATACAACAAACGCACTTCTTGGAAATATGCCAGGTGTAACAGGTATGAAAACAGGATATACCAACAAGGCCGGCCATTGTTTTGTTGGGCTGTGCCGCTCACAAAAAGGAAATACATATATTTCCGTTGTTCTTGGAGGGCCGACATCCAAGGCTCGCTGGAGAGATTCAAGGATCCTTCTGAACTACGCATATAAACATTAGAAATTCCATAAAAATAAAAGATTACAGGACCGGTCTGCCGGTCAGTATCAAATAAGAGGATACTGGCTGACAGACCGGTTTGTTTTATATGGATAAAAAAACCAACTTTATTCGTAAGAATCTGTATTTACCTTAAAAATCAGCGTACTTATAATTAGATAAACGGAAGAACAAAAGGAAAAATATATGAAACGTAAAAAAATCACCATGCGAAATGCACTTCTTATTTTCTGTATAACAAGTGTGGTATTTGCACTTCTTCTGCAGACCTTTTTGTTTCATCAGACTCTGCGGCGGCAGATCCGGACAGAAAGTATTTCCGATCATGAGATTTCACTTACCAAAATGCAGACGGATATTGCTTCTTTTATCCATAATATAAGAACGGAAATGCTGACGATCTATAGTGAACAGGATCTGATCAGTGCCCTCAGAGCAGCAGAGGAAGAAGGCAGCAGTATGAAGGATTATTACTGGCGGAGCTGGTATTTTGCGAGAAAACGCTTTACAAAAGAGGATCAGCTTCTTGCACTGTATCTGTATGATACACAGGACAAAGTCGTCAGTGCATACAGATACAACGCCTCTTCGTTTCCAAGAAATTTGTATCAGACGGAGTATGATTCCAACACAGAAAGACTTTATGATTATGTACATGACAAACGAACAGACTTTATGATTTCTGGCTATTGTAATCCAGATGCAAAGAGAAGTGTGGTTCGTTTTGTCCTGAAGCTTCACAATTATGACGAGGAAAGAAAAAACATCGGATATCTGGTATGCGATATCAACAGCTCTGCATTTACATCGATCATGGCAAAGTATGTAGATATCGAACAGGTCTGCCTGTGGCTGCAGCCCGTGGGAGATCAGGTCATTGCAAAGACGGGACAGGTTTCTGTATCACAAAAACGGATTCAGAAACAGCTTTCCAAAGTAATTGAAAATTATTACAGTTCGGGTCAGCTGGAGCAGGAATATGAGGGAAATTATCTCATTCAGGTACCTCAGGAAGAGTATAATCTGGAAGCTTTTGTTCTGGTATCGCAGTCTCTTCTGACGGCAACACAGAAATCACTGATAAGGACACTTCTGATCATTATGACGGCAATGATCGGTCTGATCGTATTGCTTGTTTTTATGTTGTCCAGATGGATGACAAAGCCTGTAGAGGAGATGAGAAATACCATTGTCCGTATCAAAAATGGGGAGGCCTCTCTTCGTGTAAGTCCGGTCGGGTGGTCGGAGGAACTGACGGTGCTTGGAACGGAGTTTAATGAAATGCTGGACCGTATTCAGGCAATGGCAGAAGAGGAACTGCAGAACAAAATGCTGGTAGAAAGAACGGAATTTAAGATGTTTCAGGCGCAGATCAATCCACATTTTCTGTACAATACACTGAATACCATGAGCGGTATTGCGAATGCACAGAACTGTCCACTGGTGAGTGGGATCTGCCATTCTCTGTCGGCAATTTTTCGCTACAGTCTGAATATGACAGATGAGCTGTCCACCATGCAGAATGAGATGGATCATGTGAGGAATTACCTTTATGTCATGGATGTACGAAATGGTTCTACTGTAGCGTATGAATATCAGATCGATAATGAGACGCTGAATGACAGGCTTCCAAGGATCTGTCTTCAGCCTGTGGTGGAGAATGCACTTACACATGGCCTCAGAAATACCAGGCGAAAAGATAAAAAGCTTCTGATACGAGCAGAACATATCGGAGAAAACCTGGTCATTACAATTGCAGATAATGGTACAGGAATGGACGCGGAAGCCATGAATGTACTTCTGGAACGAAACGACAGGAAACGTGTGGAGACAGGTGTTTCCATCGGAATCTTAAACGTAAATGCACGTCTGAAACAGTTGTTTGGAGCGGAATACGGACTGTGGATACAAAGTCAGGCCGGAGAGGGGACGACGGTCACGATCACGGTTCCGATTGTTTATAGTGAAGAAAATGATGGGGAAACAGGAGGTGCCCATTATGCAAAAAATGAAATATAAAGTACTGGCAGCGGATGATGAATACTGGAGCAGAGAAAATCTCCGGAGTCTGATCTCATGGGAGGATTATGCTATCAAGTTTCTGGATCCTGCGTGTGATGGGGAGGAGGTTCTGGAACGGATCAAAGAGGAAAAGCCGGATATTATTCTCACAGATATCAACATGCCATTTCTGGATGGCCTGGAGCTTCTGAAGAAGCTTCAGACAGAATATCCGCAGATCATCACGATCGCGGTGAGTGGATATGATGATTTTGAAAAAGTAAAAGGCGTTTTTGTATCGGGTGGTCTGGATTATCTCCTGAAACCGGTGGGAAAAGAAGAACTTGTCCGGATTCTTACAAAAGCCCTCGGTATTCTGGAAGAGAGGGAGACTCTGCGAAGAAATACGGAGACAAATCGGCAGAAGGAGCACAAACTGTCATCATTCATGGAAGACAGTGAATATTCCGCACTGCTTTCCGGTAAGCTTTACGGACAGTTTCAGGCACAGCCACATGTCTCCTCCACGGGAGAGTTTTCTGGCATGGCAGCACTGATGGTAAAATTTTATAATATTGCGGAGATTGCAGAGAAATTTGACCATGACAGTCTTCAGATGTCTCTGGATATCAAGACAAAATTGCGGAAACTGACAGATGGAGATCCAGATGCGATCATTTTTAATAACTGTAATAAGATGAGTGAGTTCCTTATTTTTACCTCTCTGCGTACAAAATCCCTGCAGATCTTTGCGGAAAAAATACTGAAGGAATTTCCACTTGACGATTATGGACCGGTCTCTGTGATCCTGCATGAACAGACCGGATCTCTTGATGATATCGGAAATATTTACAGAGATATGATTGCTGTTCTTGTGACCAGGCCATTTACATATACACACTGTATTCTGTCCTGTCCGGAGGGCGAAAGTACTTCTGCATGTCAGACAGTCGGCAAAAATATTTCACACCGGATCGAGGAGGAACTGTATCATTTCCTGAATACGAGTCAGAAAAATGAAACCAGAAAACTGATTTTCCAGACCTGCGATTTCAGAAACTGTGACAATGGGAGCTGGTCCTGTCTTGACGTGAAACAGTATATACGGAGGATTACAGGGATTCTTTATCGTTATGTACAGGAGCAGCAGCCGGAACTGACCGCACAGGCAGAGGAAGCGATGGATGATATTGATTATTACATGAAATGTCTGGATGCAGGTTCTGTAATGTCGTCGATTAAGATCCTGCTGAACAGTCTGTGGGAAAATGATTCCGAGAACAATGCGGATTCGGCGGGAAGCCAGGTGGAGCAGATCCGTCAGTATATTCTTACTTCTTATCACGAGAATATCACGCTGACAGCGTTGGCATCTGCTTATCATATGGATGCCAGTTATCTCTCCAGAATGTTCAGTCAGACTTATGGAGAGACGATCATCGCATATCTGACCAGAGTTCGGATGGAGCAGGCAATTCGCCTTATGGGAGATGAAGAGAAGAAGCTGGAGACGATTTCTTTTCTGGTCGGTTATGATGATTACAACTATTTCAGCCGTGTTTTTCGTAAGAAATTAGGGGTAAGTCCAAGAGAATACCGCAATAACATATGTAAATAAGTAACTGTTCAGCAGGTAGTATCCCACAAGGTGTTTTGGGATATTTTTTACCAAAATCCCGAGACATACAAGTCAAAAATGTGCAACAAAAAAATCCAAATATGTCCTAACTGAATAAAGCCAAAGTATGTTTTAATACAATTACCACGAAGCCAGATACAGAACGAAAACATACTTTGGCTTTTATAAACATTTATTTAAGGAGGTTTTTACAAGATGAAAAACAGAATGAAAAAGTTGGTTGCTATTGCAGCAACAGCAGCAATGGTTGGTTCTTTACCGGTAAGTGCAGTGACAACTTACGCAGCAGATGATGATATTACGATTGGTGTTTCTATCTGGAGTTCCACAGACGTACTCGGAAGCCAGTGCAAAAAGATCATTGACAAGGCTGCAGCAGCACTTGATGTAAATGTAATGTATGTAGATCAGGGCCATGTATCAGAGCAGGTTACAGCTTCTGTTGAACAGCTCTGCGCAGCAGGATGTGACGGTATTGTGATTTGTAACTCTGCTGATTCAGAAATGACATCTGCAATTCAGACATGCGAAGCAAATCAGGTTTATCTGACTCAGTTCTTCCGTATTATTTCTGAAGAAAACAGTCCGGAAGTATATCAGACAGCATGCAATTCTCCATATTATCTTGGTGCGGTACATGAAGATGAGGTTACAAACGGATACACACTTGTAAATCTGCTTCTTGAAAACGGTGACAGAAACATCGGACTGGAAGCATGGACTGTAGGTGATGCTACATTCCAGCAGAGATGGACAGGATATAAGAAAGCAGTCGATGAGTGGAACGAAGCAAACCCGGATGATCAGGCAACTATGACAGAGCCTGTATATGCAAACACTTCCTCCGAAGAAGGTGCAGCAGCAGCCCTTTCTCTGTATAACTCCAATCCGGATATGGATGCTCTGATCGTTGCAGGCGGCGGCGGTGACCCGCTGGTTGGTTCCATCGGTGCTCTGGCAAACGAAGGACTTACAGGCAAGATTGATGTTGTTTCCACAGACTTCCTGGATGACCTGAAAGAGCAGCTCGAATCAGGCGGAATGTTTGCAGAATCAGGCGGACATTTCTGTGACCCGTTATTCGCATTCCTTATGACTTATAATGCAGTAAAAGGCAACTATACAAAAGATGAAGGTTCCTTCGGATATGAGATCGAGTTCCCATACTTGTATGTATCTTCACCGGAAGATTATGAGAACTATCAGAAATACTTTGTTGACGATGATCCGTATACAGACGAAGAAATCGTTGAGATGGCAGGATACAGCTTTGATGATCTGAACAAAGCAGCAACATCTCTCTCCATCGATGATGTTATTTCCCGTCACAGCAACTAAATGAGATGCCTCCGAAATCTGCTGCCTTCCAAAAGGAGGGCGGCAGATATAAAAAGAAGCTGTATTATGCGCCCGCCAGAAGCAAAAGACCAATCAGATGAGCGGTTGGCCTCCTGCTTCTGGCGGGCGAAGAAATGAATAGGAGAATGGTTATGAAAAAACTCAAACAAAGCCGGTATTATGGAATTGGCATTCTGGTAGTTATGCTTGTAGTTTTCTGGGCGGTGTTTAAAGTACTCGCTCCGACTACCTTCGGTTCCCCGGACAAGCTGGCAACCTATATGAAATCTGCCCTGATCTATGCGGTGGGCGGCTGCGGTCTCTATTTTATCTGTGTTATGGGACCTTTTGATATGAGTGTTGGTGCAAATATTGTACTTTCTTCCATCATTGCCTGCAATGCAAGCGTAAAATTTGGTTATGCAGGTCTTATCATTGCACCGCTGATCTGCGGTACGATCATTGGTCTGATCAACGGAATCGTATATATTAAATTACATATTTCTTCCCTGATCGTTACCTGTGCACTTTCTCTGATCTATGAGGCCTTAAGTGTCTATGCGACAAACGGAAAGAACGTAATCCTTTCTACAGAATACAGAGCTTTTGGTGATTATCCGGTAAACCTGATCCTGGCATTGATCGCATACTGCCTCTGTGCATTTATTCTGAAATATACCAAGATCGGTACTTACACTTATGCGATCGGAAGCAACGAAGTAGTTGCAAAAAACATGGGTGTAAATGTATCCAAATACAAAATCGTGGCATTTACACTTGCCGGATTTTTCTTCGGACTTCAGGCAATCCTGACGATCAGCTTTGGTACTTCCATGACATCTGCTTCGAACCTTTCTTCTATGAGCCGTAACTTTACGCCTCTGATGGGAACCTTCTTTGGACTGGCGTTTAAGAAATATGGTCATCCAGTAGTGGCAATTGTGATCGGTGAGATGATCATTCAGCTTATGTTCAATGGTTTCGTTGCACTCGGTGCGCCGACCACCATTCAGAATGTGGTTACCGGAGCAGCACTGCTTCTGATCGTTGCACTGACAACCAAACCGGTCAAAGGTCTTGTAGTGAAATAGGAGGACGATTATGGGTGAGATATTATTAAGAGCGGAAAATATTGATAAACATTTTGGTATCACACATGCCCTGGACAATGTTTCCTTTACCTTCGAAAAAGGTGAGATCCATGCCCTGATCGGTGAGAATGGTTCCGGTAAATCCACACTTACTTCCTGTCTGACAGGTATCTATCAGAAGGATTCCGGTAAGTTTATCCTGGAGGGCAAAGAAGTTACGGCAACAAACCAGGTAGAGGCAAATCATCAGGGAGTTGCGATCATTGTGCAGGAGATCGGAACACTTTCCGGACTGACGGTAGCAGAAAATATTTTCCTTGGAAACGAAGAAAAATTTACAAAACACGGCATCAAAAACACAGCGGCCATGAATAAAAAGGCACAGGAATATCTGGACAGCTACGGATTTAATTATATCGATGCTACGAAAGTTATTGATGATTATAACTTTGAGGACAGAAAGTTGGTTGAGATCGTAAAGGCAACCTATTTCAATCCGAAGGTTCTTGTTGTAGATGAGACAACAACAGCACTTGGACAAAAAGGTCGTGAAGAACTTTTTAAAGTTATGCACAGAGTACGTGATACAGGAAACTGCGTAATCTTTATTTCACATGATCTGGAAGAAGTCATTGAGCAGTCAGACAATATCAGCGTACTTCGAGATGGTGTAAAGATTGGTTCCATCAGTAAACAGGAGGCGACACCGGACAGACTGAAGGCACTTATGGTAGGCCGTGAGATCGGTGACAGCTATTACCGTACAGATTATGGCGAAGAAATATCGAAAGAAGTAGTTCTTTCTGCCAGAAATGTGACTGTGAAAGGGCAGATCGAGGATCTGAATCTGGAGCTTCACAAAGGAGAAATCCTTGGAATCGGAGGTCTTTCTGAATGTGGTATGCATGAGGTTGGAAAAGCTCTTTTTGGTGCTTCTTACTATCGTCAGGGAACGGTAACTTTAGGAGACGGAACACAGATCAACTCTATTCCGGATGCGATCAAACACAGCATCGCCTATGCATCGAAGGACAGAGATAATGAATCTCTGGTCATCAATGATACGATTGGAAACAATATCTGTCTGCCATCTCTGGAGGATCTTAAGACACATGGATTCCTACGTGGAAAGGCAATGAGAGAATTTTCTAACAAGTATGCAAAACAGATGAGTACCAAAATGACAGGTGTTGACCAGTTTGTGTCTGCACTTTCCGGTGGTAACAAACAGAAAGTCGTTCTTGCACGATGGGTTGGCAAGGATTCGGATCTGATCATCCTTGATTCCCCTACCCGTGGTATTGACGTCAAGGTAAAAGCAGATATTTATGCCATGATGAATGATATGAGAAAAAATGGAAAGTCCATTATCATGATCTCCGAAGAAATCATGGAGCTTCTTGGTATGGCTGACCGTATTCTGATCATGAAAGACGGCAGGATCAATGGTGAATTTTTCCGGTCTCCGGATCTGAAAGACACCGATCTGATCGATAATATGATTTAAGGGGGAGAAAAAATGGATACAACAAAAAAATCATCTGAACAAGTACCATTTCTGGAACGTCCTATTGTGCGTACGATCCTTCCTATAGCAGGATTTGCTGTTATCTGTATTTTGTTTGCATTTCTGACAGATGGAAGACTGTTTCAGCCAAAGAACCTTTCTCTGCTGCTCAGCCAGTCCTATATGCTTCTGATCTCTTCTATAGGTGTATTTATGGTCATGACCATGGGAGGACTTGACTTTTCACAGGGTTCCATGCTTGGTGTAGCGTCCATCGTAGTCTGCTGGCTGTCTCATTATAATATGGTTCTGGCAGCAATCGGCGGAATCGTGACAGGTGGCCTGATCGGTCTGGTCAACGGTTATTTCAATGTCAAGAGAAAAATCACAAGCTTTATTGTTACCATCTGCAGTATGTATCTGTTCCGCGGAGTCTGTGCCTATGCGACAACAAATTCTCCGGTTTACGCAGTCAGTGATATTTCCAAATACAATACACTGCCGTTTATGCTGACCTTTACAGTGATCATCTTTGTGGTTATGTATCTTGTATTTACATACACAGGACTTGGTTACAGACTGAAAGCAATCGGTGCAGGAGAAACTGCTGCAAGATATGCAGGTATCCGGGTAGAGCGCACCAAGATCCTTATCTTTATGGCAGCAGGATGCATTACGGGACTTGCCGCATTCGTAAATGCGATCAAGGTCGGCTCCGTGACCTCCACAGCAGGAAATCAGCTTGAGACACAGATCATGATCGCTCTGGTACTTGGCGGAATGCCGGTCAACGGTGGTGCAAAAGTAAAATTCTACAATATCATTCTTGGTGTTATGACTTATAAAGTTTTGTCCAGTGGACTGGTCATGCTGATGATGCCGACACAGCTTCAGCAGCTGATCCTTGGAGTGATTTTCCTGGCAGAGGTAGCAATGTTCAGTGACAGAAAGACCGGAATGATCGTTAAGTAATTTTTTATGAAAATTTTATAGTTCAATAGCTTTGCCTGAACGTATATATGTGGTAAAATACCTTTATTATATCTATAGTTGTACGGAGAAATAATATGGATAAAAAGGAATTTTTAGATATTTTACGCAGTCAGCTTTCCGGACAGATGTCGGAGCAGCAGATTGCCGCACATATTCAGTACTACAGCAGTTATATTGAAGAAAGGACTGCAGCAGGCAACAGTGAGTCAGAAGTGTTGAGGGAGTTGGGTGATCCCAGGCTGATCGCACGAACCCTTCTGGACACAGGAGCAGGTATGCCATATTCTGACACAAGTTTTGACTATGAGCAGAAATCCGACAGTGGGAAGGTGAAGCAGAAGTCATTCAAACTGGATTTCTCTACATGGTATGGCAAGCTGATCGCAATTCTGATCGCAGCAGTTGTGCTGATCATCCTGTTTGTTTTACTTGGAATCCTTATTCCGATCATGGTGGTGGCAGGCGTGATCATTTATCTGGTGCGTTTTCGCCCCAGATAGTAACCGGCAAAATACAGCAGTAAAACGGAGAAAGAAGAACTCTTCGTTTTACTGCTTGTTTTTTTGAGGAAAATCAGGATGTAAAAATCAAACTTGTCTGAAAATAATACAACTGGTATAGTATATACGAAAGATTTAGCTGATGATAAGAGATAGGATAAAGGGGTGGAGATATGTTAAAGATTTTTCTGGCAGAAGATGAGGTGATCGTCCGGGAGACAATCAAGAGGATGATCCCGTGGGAGAATCTAGGGTTTGAACTGGTAGGAGAGGCAGCAGATGGAGAAATGGCACTGCCGCTTCTTATCAGACAGCAGCCGGATCTTCTGATCACAGATATTAAAATGCCGTTTATGGATGGGCTGACGCTGGCAAGACTGGCAAAAAAAGAAGTACCGGGACTTAAGGTTGTGATTTTAAGTGGGTACGATGACTTTAATTATGCGAAGCAGGCGATCAATATCGGGGTGGAGGATTACCTTCTGAAACCTATTACAAAGAATGCACTGATCGAGAGGCTTACAGAAATTCGAAGCAGATATGAGGATGAAAAGACACAGAGGGAATATTACGAAAAATTTCACAGAGAGATGCAGGCCTATGAGAAAAACAGCAGCCGTGATTTTTTTGAAGCACTGGTAAGTGGTTCTCTGGATATGATGGAGGTTTACAAAAGAGCAGAAAAGCTGGGGCTGGATATTGTTGCGGAGTCGTATAATGTTCTGATCTTTACTATGAACTGCAACGAAGATTTTTCAGGGCAGAGAGAGGGGTACTCTTCCTGGGAAGCGGAGTCACTGGAAATGCTGGAAAAATTTTTTACAGGGCATCCTTTTGCGATGTTGTTCAGAAGCAATGTTTTTTCTTATGGTGTCCTGATAAAGGGAGAGAAAAACAGTATCAGGGAAAATACCAGAATCTGTGTCGAAGAGATAAGAAAAATTTTTGATCGTAAGGAGGATAATAAAGAGTGGTTTGTTGCTGTCGGAGAGTCCGTGGAGCGTCTGAGCCAGATTCAGAAAAGCTATCACAGTGCATCGAGAGCTTTTTCTCAGAGATACCTGTATGATGGGAAGGTTTTGTATTATGATGAAATGCTGGCCATGGAAAAAAAGGATGTGACAAATGATGACAGTGAATATCTGCAGAAAGTGGATGTCAATGCACTGAACCCGACGATCCTCCAGAAATTTCTGAGTAACGGACTTCTGGAAGAGACGGAGAATTTTGTACAGGATTATTTTTATGCAATTGGTCAGGAGCCGATGGAATCTGTGGTGTTTAGAAGTTATGTGATACTCAATGTCCGCTTTTCGGTACTTTCTTTTCTCAAGGAACTGGGCTGTGATACAAAGACACTGGAACCGGAAGATACAGAGGAAATTCTGGCAGAAAGCGGAAGGAATATGGAGAGCACCATTGCGTATGCGGAGAAATTGGTTTCACAGGCGATCCAGCTTCGTGACCGCAATTCAGGAAACAAAAACCGCAGTATTTTGAAGACCGCAGTTGATTTTATTGATCAGCACTATATGGAAGAGGATATGTCCTTAAATAAAGCAGCAAATGTTGCAAATGTCAGTGCGAACCATTTCAGTGCCCTGTTCAGCCAGAATATGGGACAGACTTTTATTGAATATCTGACATCCCTTCGTATGGACAAGGCAAAAGAATATCTTCGATGTACAGGTATGCGCTCCAGTGAGATCGCAGGTGAGGTTGGATATAAGGATGCACACTATTTCAGTTACCTGTTCAAAAAGACACAGGGAATGACACCGAGTGATTACCGTAAGGCACGGGAGGAAAAGGCATGAAGCTGCTGCGGATGAGAGAAGCAAGACCGAAGAGGCGGATGGAACTGGAAGAACGTATGCGGCGTCTTCTGTTCACTACCATGATCCCGATGACCTGTCTTATGATATTACTGCTTATCATTTTCTGGCATTATGCAGGACAGTACAATAAACTTTCGGAGAATCTTGCTGTCAGCAGTGAATTTAATCTTCGTTTCAAGGATGATCTGGATCTTGAAATGTATTATATAGCGATCGGTTCGAAGGAGAGCAGCGAACTGGAGGATGTTCTCGGTCAGGTAGAGGATGCACAGGCGATCATGCAGAAGCTGCGTCAGAATACCTATCACGCGAGTGGAATGAAGTCTCTGAAAAGCCTGGAATCCTATCTTGACAATCTGAAGAAAAGGATGATCCAGCTTACAGAGATCAAAGAATATGATAAACGGATGGAATTTATGGACAGTAACATCCGTATCATTACCAGTCTGATCATGCAGGAAATGCAGAATTATATTTATAATGAATCTATGTACCTGGTAAAGGTAGCAAAGAGTCTGACGCATAGGGTAAAGATCCTGATCACAGGAATGACCGCACTTCTGATCGGAACACTGATGATCCTGATGCGCCGTTCCTTCCGGCTGACCGATGGAATCACGCATCCGGTAACAGAAATGCTTAATAAAGTCAAAAAAGTTGGACGGGGGAATTTTGATCTTCTTCCGGTTGGGGCGGAGATTGAAGAGATTGAGGAACTGGATGAAGGAATCAATAAGATGGCACGAAAGATCAATGCTCTTCTGGAGAATGTCCGTCAGGAAAAGGAAATGCAGCATCTGACAGAACTGCAGCTGATCCAGGCACAGGTGAACCCGCATTTTCTGTACAATACACTGGACACGATTGTCTGGCTGATCGAGGGCGGGATGACAGAGGATGCAGTGGATATGATCTCCAGTCTGTCTGTTTTTTTTCGGACGTCGCTTTCTAAGGGAAATGATATTATCCCTCTTTCAGAGGAAGAGCGTCATACATTGAGTTATCTGGAGATACAGCAGTACCGCTACAGGGATATTCTGGAGTTTGAGATCCATATACCGGAGGAACTCGGGGGAATTCCCGTTCCCAAGCTTTCCATTCAGCCGCTGGCAGAAAATGCCATTTATCATGGGATCAAGAATCGACGAGGCAAAGGTAAGATTCTGATAGAAGGAAGAGAAGAAGGGGATGCCCTGGTTCTTACGGTCAGTGATAACGGACAGGGAATGACGCCGGAACGGCTGCATGAAGTACAGGAGGCGATCCGCACAGGAAAGAGGGCAGGATTTGGGCTTGCGGCGGTCGCAGAACGTATTTCGCTGTATTATGGACCGGGATATGGAATGCAGATTTCATCCGAGGAAGGAAAAGGCACAACAATAGAAATTCGACTTGGAAAAAATATTCAACCAAAATCGTAAAAAAATCAACTTTTTAAGATTGTTATTGCAAAGCAGATAAAAGAGTGTACTTTTTTCCGAAAATAATCTATGGAGTTTTATATTGAAATTGCTATAATAAAACCATCTTAAAAAACACGGACAAATGTAAAGGGAGGATTACAAAATGAAGAAAAAAATGGTGACAGCGCTTTTGGCAGTATCTATGTTAGCAGGACTTTCCGCAGTGAATGTTATGGCAGCCGATGATGGCGCTGATACAATTA
This sequence comes from Blautia sp. MSK17_66, assembly GCF_020538025.1. Classification (NCBI taxonomy): domain Bacteria; kingdom Bacillati; phylum Bacillota; class Clostridia; order Lachnospirales; family Lachnospiraceae; genus Blautia; species Blautia sp. MSK17_66. Next base: position 56,100 of record NZ_JAJBNQ010000016.1, on the reverse strand, counting down.
CAGTAGGTTTCTCTCAGGTAGGAGCAGAATCTGACTGGCGTACTGCAAACACAGAATCCATGAAATCTACTTTCTCTGAGGAGAACGGATATGAACTGATCTTTGATGATGCACAGCAGAAACAGGAAAATCAGCTGACAGCGATCCGTAACTTCATTCAGCAGGAAGTTGACTATATCGTACTTGCACCTGTAACCGAGACCGGATGGGATACCGTTCTTCAGGAAGCAAAGGATGCAGGAATTCCGGTCATCATCGTTGACCGTATGGTAGATGTATCTGATGACAGCCTTTACACAGCATGGGTAGGTTCCAACTTCAAACTTGAAGGTCAGAAAGCAATGGCATGGCTGGATGCATATCTGGAAGCCAAAGGCCGCGGCGATGAAGAAATCAACCTTGTTGATATCCAGGGAACAATCGGAGCATCTGCACAGATCGGACGTACAGAAGGATTTGACGAAGCTGTAGAAGCTCATGACAACTGGACAACACTTGCTCAGCAGTCTGGTGAATTTACACAGGCCAAAGGTCAGGAAGTTATGGAGTCCATCCTGAAACAGAGCGGTGATGATATCGATGTTGTATACTGTGAGAATGATAATGAAGCATTCGGTGCAATTGATGCAATCAAAGCAGCAGGATATGAAGTAGGCGGCGAGGAAGGTCAGATTCTTGTAATGTCCTTCGATACAACAAATGCAGGTCTTACCCAGACACTTTCCGGTGAGATCACCTGTGATACAGAGTGTAATCCGCTTCACGGACCACGTGTAGAAGAGATCATCCAGAAACTGGAAGCAGGAGAAGAAGTTGAGAAACAGGCATATGTAGATGAAGTTGCATTTGCAGCTGACGATACTGTAACAAAAGTAACTGTTGATGGAACAGACTATGAAATCACTCCAATCACTCAGGAAATCATCGACGGACGTGCATACTAATCCTTGAGACATAAAACTGTAAACTGAAAGAGATTGATAAGAAACGAGCCCGGGGCGTGGAATAGGATCCAGATAAGAGGATTTTATGGGCCACGCCCCTTTTGTGCTCAAAAACAGGGAAAATCAAGAAAAATAAGGGAATGGAGGAAAGAAAATGGAACAAAATATTGTTTTGGAAATGCGTGATATAAGCAAAAATTTCACCGGTGTCCGTGCCCTTTCCCATGTGGACTTTACCCTTCGCAAGGGTGAGATCCATGCACTGATGGGAGAAAACGGAGCCGGAAAATCAACACTGATCAAAGTTCTGACCGGTGTACATGAATTCGAAAGCGGTTCCATTCATATGAATGGTGAAAATAAAGACATTATCAACCACTCTCCGCAGGAGGCACAGGCAAATGGAATCAGCACAGTGTATCAGGAAGTAAACCTTTGCCCGAATCTGACAGTTGCGGAAAATCTGTTTATCGGACGTGAGCCACGAAACAAGGTCGGAATGATCAACTGGAAAGAGATGAATGCACGTTCAGCAAAGCTTCTGGAAAGTCTGAATATCAATGTTCCGCCGACACAGATGCTGGATGAATGTTCTGTAGCAATCCAGCAGATGATCGCGATCGCACGAGCTGTAGATATGAAATGTAAGGTTCTCATCCTGGATGAGCCTACTTCTTCTCTGGATGATGAAGAGGTTGAGAAACTGTTTGTCCTGATGCGAAGACTTCGTGAGGAAGGTGTAGGAATCATTTTCGTAACACATTTTCTGGAACAGGTATATGCAGTCTGCGACCGCATTACAGTACTTCGTAACGGAGAACTGGTAGGAGAATATGAGACAAAAGATCTTCCAAGAGTTATGCTGGTTGCAAAGATGATGGGCAAGGATTTTGATGATCTGGCAGACATCAAGGGAAATCATAAGGATAAGAAAATGTTCTCAGAAACTCCGGTCATTGAGGCAAATGGTATCGGGCATAAGGGAACGATCAGACCATTTAATCTCAAGATCAACAAAGGTGAGGTTATCGGACTTACCGGGCTTCTGGGTTCAGGACGTTCGGAACTGGTGCGTGCCATCTATGGTGCTGATAAGGCTGACAGTGGTACGCTGAAAGTAAATGGTAAAGAAGCGAAGATTGGCAGTCCGCTGGATGCCATGAAGCTTGGAATGGCATATCTTCCGGAAGACCGTAAGGCAGAAGGAATCATTGCAGATCTTTCTGTAAGAGAAAATATTATCATTGCACTTCAGGCCAAGAGGGGGATGTTCCATCCACTGAGTCGTAAGGAGATGGAAGAGGCAGCAGATAAATATATTGAAATGCTTCAGATCAAGACGGCAAGCCGGGAAACTCCGATCAAGAGTCTTTCCGGTGGTAATCAGCAGAAGGTTATCCTTGGACGCTGGCTTCTGACAAATCCGGAATATCTGATTCTGGATGAGCCGACACGAGGCATTGATATCGGTACCAAGACAGAAATCCAGAAGATTGTTCTTGATCTGGCTGACCAGGGAATGGCAGTAACCTTTATCTCTTCAGAAGTAGAAGAAATGCTCCGTACCTGTTCCAGAATGGCAGTTCTCCGTGACGGGGAAAAGGTAGGAGAACTGGAAGAGAGCGAGCTTTCACAGAGTAATATCATGAAAGCAATTGCAGGAGGTGACGATAAGAATGAATAAAAGTAAATTCAAAAAGATCACAAGTGCACGGCTTTTTCTTCCTGTCGTGTGTCTGATAGCGGTTCTTCTGATCAATGTGATCAAGACCCCGGACTTCTTCAATATTACGATTCGAAACGGTGTTTTCTATGGATATGTTATTGATGTTATCAACCGTGCATCCGAACTGGTCATTCTTGCAGTCGGCATGACACTTGTAACTGCAGCGTCCGGTGGACAGGATATCAGCGTTGGTGCAGTCATGGCAGTTGCAGCTGCTGTCTGCTGTCAGATTTTATCCGGTGGTGCATCTTCTGTGACGGCATATCAGAATTCTCTGATTCTTGCCGTGATCGCAGCACTTCTTGCGGCAGCACTCTGCGGAGCATTTAATGGATTTCTGGTAGCAAAGCTGAATATTCAGCCGATGGTCGCAACCCTGATCCTCTATACGGCAGGACGTGGTATTGCACAGCTTGTGACAAATGGACAGATTACTTATATCCGTGTACCATCTTTCCAGATGGCAGGTGGATATATCGGTAAATCTCCGGTTCCGACACCAGTGCTTTTTGCAATTGTAACGGTAGTCATCGTTGCACTTATCCTGAAGAAAACAGCTCTTGGACTTTATATTGAGAGCGTTGGTATCAATGGAAAGGCAGCAAGACTTGTAGGATTAAATTCCACAATGATCAAATTCCTGACCTATGTGATCTGCGGTGTTCTTGCAGGAATCGCAGGACTGGTGGCATCCAGCCGTATTTATTCTGCAGATGCCAACAACATTGGTCTGAACCTTGAGATGGATGCCATCCTGGCAGTCGCGCTTGGCGGCAACTTCCTCGGTGGTGGTAAATTCAGTCTTATTGGTTCTGTGATCGGAGCCTATACGATCCAGGCACTGACGACAACTCTGTATGCAATGAATGTAAAAGCCGATCAGCTTCCGGTTTACAAAGCGATCGTCGTTATTATCATTGTTACTCTGCAGAGTGATGTGTTCAAGAAATTTATTGAAAGCCACAGAAGCAAAAAAGTTTCCGTTGCAGCAGAGGGAGGTCAGAAATGATGAAACAGAAAAAGAAAATGACAAGTTCCGGATTTCTGCTGCTGATCACAATTGTCCTGTTCTTTGTAATGTATGCGGCAGGCATGGTGATCTTTGCAGATAAAGGTTTTGCAAAACCACAGATGTTTCTGAATCTTTTTGTATCCAATGCAGGTCTTCTGGTTATCTCCTGTGGACTGACGATTGTTATGATCACCGGAGGGATTGATATTTCCGTTGGTTCTGTGACAGCACTTGTCTGCATGGTCATGGCGGATCTTATGGAAAATAAAGGCGTGAGTGCATATGTTGCAGTACTTGCAGCACTTCTGATCGGTCTTGCCTTTGGTGTTGTACAGGGATTTCTGGTTACATATATGGGTATTCAGCCATTTATCGTAACACTTGCAGGTATGTTCTTCGGACGTGGTATGACAGCCATTATCAGCACTGATATGATATCCATCAAAAATGAACTTTTCCTGAAATGGGCAAACTACCGTTTCTATATGCCATTTGGTTCTACGAATAAAAAGGGGAAATTTATTCCGGCATACATTCCGCCGACAGTTGTGATCGCAATTATTGTAGTTCTGATCATTGCAGTTCTTCTGAAATATTTTAAATTTGGACGGAAACTGTATGCGATCGGCGGAAACAGACAGAGTGCTCTTATGATGGGTCTGGATGTTAAGAAAACCATGTTCCGTGCCTATGTCCTGGATGGATTTCTGGCAGGTCTTGGTGGATTCCTTTTCTGCCTGAACAGCTGTGCAGGATTCGTAGAGCAGGCAAAAGGTCTCGAGATGGATGCAATTTCCTCAGCCGTTATCGGTGGAACTCTTCTTTCAGGTGGTGTTGGTACTCCGATCGGTTCCATGTTTGGTGTACTGATCAAAGGAACGATCTCCAGTCTGATTACTGCACAGGGTACTTTATCAAGCTGGTGGGTACGAATCGTACTCTCCGCACTGCTCTGCTTCTTCATCGTCATCCAGTCAGTACTGGCATCTGCAAAGAAGAAAAAATAATATTAAAAATTACAATATGTTTTTGTACATTAAAATGATAAGATATAAAAAAAAGGAAGGTTTTAAATTATGATCACAGGAAAAAATTATAAGTTCTGGTTTTGCACAGGTTCACAGGATCTTTACGGAGATGAATGCTTAAGAAAAGTAGCAGAACATTCCAGAATCATTGTAGAGGAACTGAACAAATCAGGAGTACTTCCTTTTGAACTGGTATGGAAGCCGACCCTGATCACAAATGAGCTGATCCGTAAGACCTTTAACGATGCCAATGCAGATGATGAATGTGCTGGTGTTATCACATGGATGCATACTTTCTCACCGGCAAAATCATGGATCCTTGGTCTGAAAGAATACAGAAAACCGCTCTGCCATCTGCATACACAGTTTAATCAGGAAATTCCGTATGACACAATTGATATGGATTTTATGAATGAAAATCAGTCTGCTCATGGTGGAAGAGAGTATGGCCATATTGTTACCCGTATGGGAATTGAAAGAAAAGTAATCGTTGGTCACTGGGCTGACAAAGCTGTACAGGAAAGACTGGCATCCTGGATGCGTACCGCAGTCGGAATCATGGAGAGCAGCCATATCCGTGTATGCCGTGTTGCTGATAACATGAGAAACGTCGCTGTTACAGAAGGTGACAAAGTTGAGGCACAGATCAAATTCGGATGGGAAGTGGATGCATATCCGATCAACGAAGTATGCGAATATGTAAAAGATGTCAAAAAAGGTGATGTTGATGTTTTAGTTGAAGAATATTATAATAAATATGATATTCTTCTTGAGGGTAGAGACCCGGAGGAATTCAAACGTCATGTAGCAGTACAGGCAGCGATCGAGATTGGATTTGAGAGATTCCTGGAAGAGAAAAACTACCAGGCAGTGGTTACTCATTTCGGTGATCTTGGCAGCTTACAGCAGCTTCCGGGACTGGCCATGCAGCGTCTGATGGAGAAGGGATATGGATTTGGCGCTGAAGGTGACTGGAAGACAGCAGCAATGGTACGTCTGATGAAGATCATGACTGCAGGTGTGAAGGATGCAAAGGGAACTTCTTTCATGGAGGACTATACATATAATCTTGTTCCTGGCAAAGAAGGCATTCTTCAGTCTCATATGCTGGAGGTATGCCCGACGGTTGCTGATGGAAAGATTGGCATTAAGGTATGCCCGCTCTCCATGGGTGACAGAGAAGATCCGGCAAGACTTGTATTCACGTCCAAGACAGGTCCGGCAATCGCAACCTCTCTGGTAGACCTGGGAGACCGTTTCCGTCTGATCATCAATGATGTAGACTGCAAGAAGGTTGAGAAACCGATGCCGAAGCTCCCGGTAGGAAGTGCATTCTGGACTCCGCAGCCGAATCTGGCAACAGGAGCAGAGGCATGGATCCTCGCAGGCGGTGCTCATCATACTGCATTCTCATATGATCTGACAGCTGAACAGATGGGTGACTGGGCAGCAGCAATGGGAATCGAAGCTGTCTACATTGACAAAGACACAACCATCCGCAACTTCAAAAATGAACTGAGATGGAATGAGATCGCATTCAGAAAATAAAGCGGCGGATGTGGCAATCACAGAAGTTGGGAGGATTTACAATGAGTGTAAATGAAGCAAAGACAGCTATTTTGAACAACAAAACAGCACTTGGAATAGAATTTGGATCTACCAGAATCAAAGCGGTTCTGGTAGATGACAGATATAATCCGATCGCATCCGGAAGCTATGAATGGGAAAACCGCTACGAAAACGGTGTGTGGACCTATTCTCTGGATGATATTCATAAAGGATTACAGGGAAGTTACAGTGATCTGACAAAAGATGTACAGGAAAAATACGGTGTAGAGCTGACAAGTGTCGGTGCACTTGGAATCAGTGCCATGATGCATGGATATATGCCGTTTGACAAAGAGGGTAAACTTCTTGTTCCGTTCCGTACCTGGAGAAATAATATCACAGGTGAGGCATCTGAGAAGCTGATGGAGCTTTTCCAGTACAATATTCCGCAGAGATGGAGTATCGCACATCTGTATCAGGCGATCCTGAACGGAGAAGAGCATGTGAAGGACATCGACTATATGTGTACACTGGAAGCGTATGTGCATCGTATGCTGACAGGAAAGCGTGTTCTTGGTATTGGTGATGCGGCAGGTATGTTCCCTGTTGATTCAAAGACGAAAGATTACAACCAGGAGATGGTTGATAAGTTTGACAGTCTGGTAGAATCTTACGGATTTCCGTGGAAACTTCGCGATATTATGCCGGAAGTTATGGTTGCAGGACAGGATGCCGGTACTCTGACGGAGGAAGGAGCCAGATTCCTTGATCCGACTGGTAAACTGAAGGCCGGAATACCGATGTGCCCTCCGGAGGGCGATGCAGGAACCGGTATGGTGGCAACCAACAGCGTAAAACAGCGTACAGGAAATGTTTCCGCAGGTACTTCCGTATTTGCAATGATCGTTCTTGAGAAGGCACTTTCCAAACCATACAAAGAAATCGATATGGTAACTACACCTGCAGGTGATGCAGTTGCCATGGCGCATTCCAACAACTGTACTTCTGATCTGAATGCATGGGTAAATGTATTTAAAGAGTTTGCAGAAGCAATGGGAATGGAAGTGGATATGAACAAACTTTTTGGAACCCTCTATAATAAAGCTATGGAAGGCGATCCGGACTGTGGTGGACTTCTGTCCTACTGTTATTTCTCCGGAGAGCATATGACAGGCTTTGAAGAAGGCCGTCCGTTATTTGTCCGTTCTCCTGAGAGTAAATTCACACTTGCAAACTTTATGAGAACAAATCTTTACACCTGTCTTGGAGCAATGCGCGTTGGATTAAATATCCTGATCGATCAGGAGCATGTAAAGATTGAAAGACTCTTAGGTCATGGCGGATTGTTCAAGACCAAAGGTGTCGGACAGCAGATTCTTGCAGATGCAGTGAATGCACCGGTTTCCGTTATGTCAACAGCAGGTGAGGGCGGCGCATGGGGTATTGCACTTCTGGCAGCTTATCTGGTGGATAAGAAAGACGGAGAGACTTTGGATGAATTCCTGGATAACCGTGTATTTGCAGGCAATGAAGGAAGTACATTGGATCCGGAACCAGAAGGAGTTCAGGGATTCAATGAGTTTATGGACAGATATCTCAAAGGTCTTCCTGTTGAGAGAGCAGCAGTAGAGTCTGATATCTGGTAGAGTTAAAGGATAAAACATAAGTTACTGTACATAGAAAAGCAGGGACTTGAGTTTTGTATAGAGGAGTAAGACAATGCTTGAAAAATTAAAAGAAGAAGTATATAAAGCCAATATGGATCTTCCGAAATACGGACTGGTTACTTTTACCTGGGGAAATGTCAGTGGTATTGACCGTGAAAAGGGGCTGTTCGTTATCAAACCGAGTGGTGTGGATTATGATAAACTCAGACCGGAAGATATGGTAGTTGTGGATCTTGAGGGAAATAAAGTTGAAGGGGAATACAATCCGTCTTCTGACACTGCAACACATGTCGTTCTTTATAATGCCTTCCCGAATATCGGAGGAATCGTGCATACACATTCTCCGTGGGCAACAAGCTGGGCACAGGCAGGAAGATCTATTCCATGCTATGGAACAACTCATGCAGATTATATTTATGGTGAAGTTCCGTGCGTACGTAATCTGACAAAAGAAGAGATTGATGAAGCTTATGAGAAGAATACAGGTGTTCTGATCGCGGAGTATTTCAAGAACAGTGATTATGAGGCTGTTCCGGCAGTGCTTTGCAAGAATCATGGACCTTTTACCTGGGGCAAGGACGCTCACGAGGCGGTACACAATGCAGTGGTTCTCGAAGAAGTAGCAAAAATGGCATGCCGTTGTGAGACGATCAATCCACAGGTGAAACCGGCACCTCAGGAATTACAGGACAAGCATTACTATCGTAAACATGGTGCAAATGCTTATTATGGACAGATTAAGAAATAAATAAAACAAATGAGCTGGTGTAAATTGATATACCAGCTCATTTGTTTTTGAAGCTTTAAAAAATAATCAATGATCTTTTCCGGTAAATACTGCAACCGTTCGAGGACGAAGGATAAAAGTACTGTCAATACGAGGATCCTGACCATCCGGGTAGCAGTAACGTCCGTTCTCATCTCCATAGGTATTGACGCTTAAGTGCCATGCACCGTGTCCCTGAAGATTTGGCAGGGTGATGGTCACGTCCTCCCAGTAGGTATTGACTGCGATGTAGACAAGATCATCTTTTCCTTTATTCTTGTCATAACCTGTAAAGCTGACACAGAAGGTATGTGCATCTCTTGGAATATCCACTTCTTCTGCATTGAGGTTATAAGTGTGGATAGGATCCATGCCACAGACAGAATCCGGGAGTTTTTTGTGGATAACAGTGTGCTGTTGACGGAAGGCAATCATAAATTTGAAGAATTCAAAGAGATCACGGTTCTTTTCGAGCATGCGCCAGTCGAGCCAGGAGATCTTGCTGTCCTGACAGTAACTGTTGTTGTTTCCGAATTTTGTATTTCCGAATTCATCACCTGAGAGGAACATAGGAGTTCCGCGGCTGCACATCAGGACAGCGCAGGCATTGCGGATCATACGGTAGCGAAGGGAAAGCACCTCAGGATCATCGGTTTCACCCTCAGCACCGCAGTTCCAGCTTCGGTTGTCGTTGGCACCGTCTGCATTGTCCCATCCATTTGCTTCATTGTGTTTGTCGTTGTAGGCGTAAAGGTCATAAAGAGTAAATCCATCGTGACAGGTCAGGAAGTTGACACAGGAATTATATCCTGCATAGTTGTTCTTGTTATTTCCATAAAAACCGCCATAGAGGTCACCGGATCCGGAGATACTCCAGGCAGCGTCCCATGCCTGCCAGCAGTCGCCTTTGAGAAAGCCTCTGAGAGAATCACGGTAGCGTCCATTCCATTCGGCCCAGCGTCCGCTTGCCGGGAAGCTGCCGACCTGATAAAGACCGCCGGCGTCCCATGCCTCTGCGATCAGCTTGACGTTGCTTAAGATCGGATCATCAGCGAGGGTACGCAGAAGAGGAGGGTTGTTCATCGGAGAACCATCCTCGTTTCGTCCGAGAATGCTGGCGAGATCAAAACGGAAACCGTCAACACGGTAACTGATGGTCCAGTAGCGCAGGCATTCCAGGATCAGCTGCTGAACGACAGGATGGTTACAGTTCAGAGTGTTTCCGCAGCCGCTGAAGTTGTAGTAATTTCCGTCCGGAGTCAGCATATAGTAAATGTTGTTGTCGAATCCCTTGAAGCTGAAGGAAGGCCCCTTTTCATTTCCTTCTGCAGTATGGTTAAATACAACATCCAGGATAACTTCGATGCCGTTTGCATGAAGTTCGCGGATCAGAGTCTTGAGCTCTGTTCCCTCACGGTTGTGTTCATTGGCAGAAGAATAGCTGCTGTTCGGTGCGAAGAAACTGACCGTATTATACCCCCAGCATTCCAGAAGCTGTGTTCCGTTTACAGTTCTTGCATTCATGGTTTCATCGAACTCAAAAATAGGCATCAGTTCTACTGCGTTGATCCCGAGTTCTTTGAGGTAGGGGATTTTTTCCATAAGCCCGGCAAAGGTTCCTCTGTGCTGTACACCGGAGGACGGATGGTGAGTAAAATCTCTTACATGAAGTTCATAGATGATCAGGTCACAGAGTTCTTTTTTGGACTGAGGGACATCACCCCAGTCAAAGGTATCCTTTACAACTCGTGCATGGTAGGTGTGATCCCAGCGGATTCCCCAGGTTCGCTGACCGGCAACGGCTCTGGCGTAAGGATCCAGAAGGATGTTGTTCTTGTCAAAGAGGAGTCCCTTTTCTGGACAGTAAGGACCGTCCACGCGATAGGCATACTCGAATTCTTCGATATTAAGTCCGTAGACGATCATGGAATAGACATCTCCGATCTTGTAGGCCTCCGGGAAAGGAAGAACCGCAAAGGGTTCCTCCTGGGCCCGATGGAAGAGAAGAAGCTCACAGGAAGTTCCGCCGCAGGTATGGATGGTAAAGTTTACACCATTCTGCAGAGGGGAAGCTCCATTCAGGTCAAAAATACCCGGACGGACTGGAAAGCCCGCAATTTCAGCCATAGGTGTAGATTCAAGTGGATGGTCGGATATAAATTTCTGGTGATAAGATTTCATAAATGTTTTCTCCGTTTATTATAGTGTATAAAAGACAGACAGTCAGAGCCTCATTCCTGGAAAAGAACCTCACATTTCTGAATGATCTTTTGATTTCTTTTTTCGTAATCGACATGAAGAGGCTGTATTTCACCCGCAGCGTACATTTCCATGCCCTGAAGAATTCCTTCTTCACTGTCAGGCAAAAGTGTACCGCCATATTCTTTGAGGAAGGATCTGGCTCCGTTGACATCGCAGGCTGCAACCGGAAGGCCGAGTACATCTGCCTCTGGAACAACAAGTACCTGTCCTTCATAGAAGGAAGAGAGGATAAAAAAGTCACATCGACTCAGAACCGGCATCGGATTACTCATGGATTTCAGAAGTACGATATGTTTCCCGGAATCCAGACTTCTGGCAAGGCGGCGAAGACTTTCGTACAGATCACCCATTCCGCCGATGATGATCAGCCATGTCTTTGGATGGGTATGCCAGAACTGATCAAAAGCACGAATCAGTCTCTCCTGACCCTTTTCGGGAGCGTATCGTCCGATATTGATGAATTTTGTATCGGAACAGTCCAGAATCTTCTGAAGCTTTCTAAGAGAAGCGTTGGATCTGGTTTCCGGATCAAAAGTCAGAGGAAGCTGTGCACGGGAACGGATATCCTCGATATCCATATAGTTTTCGATCACCTGCAAATTGTCTGTCCGGCCGCCAATACGCTCCACAGCAGGACGGATATCTTCGCCGACAGGAACAACATGGTCGTAGGTGGCATATGCATGCTTCAGAAGAGGCAGGCTTGGATTTCCCTTGGCCTGGATTTCCCGTTCCATATCATTATGAACCCAGATGGTTCTGATACAGGGGGCCTGCTCAAACAGTGCGATCATATAGTTTTCGTAACCGTCGTAGTGAACGACCTGATCGAAGGCGGCTGATCCGAAATGCTTCTGCCATTCCCGGCGGTAGGCTTTCTGAAGACGCTTCTGTACGCCAAAGGAGGTAATTCCCCATTTGAGATACAGAATCTGGGCTATTCCGGTGAGAACATCGAGGTTCATTTCTGTGGCGAGAGGATAGTAGTGGTATCCTTCAGGTATTCCGTTCAGACGCTCCGGATGTTCCTTGAGAGATGGTGAACGGTAGGAAATATAATAATCACAGGCATCTGTATCGAGGTGCCGGAGCATACTGAAATATGCAGTCGTGATTCCGTTGGGCTTGAGGCTTCCGGCATAGAGAAGAACTTTTTTCTTCGTCGTCACCGGCATCCTGTGTTCCTGACACAGATATTTGCCGAGAAGTACATGGCGGCAGATATTTCGGGTTGCCTGCTGTCGATCAAAGCTACAGTACTTATCAAGGAATTCTCTGTCAGCACTGCCGCCCGGATTTCGAAGCTCCGCAAGGAGTGCCTCTGGTGTCCTGACGATCGGGAACGGATAAGAACGGATGTCTTCATACATTCCCCGGTGCCCCATATAGTCTTCCAGATCATAGGCAAAAAGGATGATCTTGCGGCCTGTATTTGCAAAATCGTACATGACACTGGAATAATCTGTGATCAGTACATCACAGGCATTCAGTACATCATAGGTATCAAGCTCTGATGGAAAAGGACGGATATGATGGTAACTGTCAAGGTCGAGCCCCTTCTGAACAAGAGGATGCAGCTTGAGCAGAAGAATCTGGTTATCCTGCATACCCTGATCCAGAACTTCAAGATAACGGCGTACCTGCTCAACATAAGTATCACCCTCCACATCATCAGTATGTCCGCGGAAGGTCGGCATATAAACACTGAGCTGGCAGTCCTGGTATCCGAGAGTTTCCTTAAGTAGTTTTCCATGCTCCTGATCAAAGAAAACAGAGTTTCGCGGATAGCCCTCATGCAGAACAGTTCCCTGATAAAGTTCGGTCAGATTGAACGCTCCTGACATTTTTTCTTCCATATATAGATTAGGAAAAACAAGGTAGTCAGACATCAGAAGATTTCGCATGATATTTCCCATATCATAACGTTCTTCTTCATTGTCCTGCCCCATTCGTTTAAGCGGAGTCCCATGCCAGACATTCAGATAAATCTGTCCCTTTTTCTTAATATAGCGTCCGGGGAAGGTGGTATCGTTGATGAGATATCCGGCTTTTGCCAGATGATAGTAGTAATCCGGCGTACTCATATGGACGATCTTGTCCACAGAAATATGATAGTGAGCGAGCTTCTTTTCAATCTGTTCCCTGGAATTCTTCTGAACAGCCAGGACTTTTTTGAATTTGCGGTATTCCGGACGGGAAAGCTCTGTCAGAATGGCCAGAATATTGCTTTCCAGGGAAATTCCGCTTCTGGACGCAAGAAGAATCTCGCGTCGGTCGATTGGCACTTTTTCATAAAAGGTGTTATAAAAAGGATACCAGGTGCCACTTTTGAGTTTTCGTATCACTTTATTTTTGAATGAATTTGTTGAATTTGTCATAATATCATCCTGTAGAAATTTTTTATAGCTTATATTCTAGCACAAATAAAGAATTCTGAACAGAGAGGGAATATTACCTGTGAACAGTTACTAAATAATAACTATTTTGTTGTAATTGTTTACAGAAACCGTATATAATATCGAAAAATCAGCTCAAAAATAGAAAAATCAGCGAAAAAAAGTATCAAAAAGACTCATAAATAAAGGAAAAGATAATATTTATGCTTAACATACAAAGCATAAATCGCGAAATGTTATTGCTTTTTTCATGGAACTATATTATAATCTTTCTTGTAAAAAGAATTTACCCTTCAAAAATTTTTTTTACATAACCCCTTATTTAATTATTTATACTCCCCTGGAAATCCCTGGCAGCTCCCCTGCCGGGGATTTCCTTTTTTACTTTATAGGAAATTACTCCGTAATGTTCCAATAAAGCAAAAAAACCGCTCCGCTCAATGAAAAAATTATAAATCCTGTATAATTTCTGCCGCAAAGAGAAATAATAGCTGATGTAATAAAAAAACGACTGTCGAATCCGGCAGTCACAAGATTACACCAGGAGGAATATTAAAATGGCAAAAAATTATGAAAATCAGAACAAAACAGGCAACTACAGTACTGACAAAACAACTTCCAGAAATGCGGTAGACAGCCAGAACTGCGGTAAAAACAGCTCTGCAAATTCTTCAAAGAACACATCCCGCAACAAAGCATCCAGTGCATACAACAGAGAACAGGACGAATACTCCGACAAAAAATAATATAAAACAGAATTTCAGGCAACTTTTTTCCCTTCTGAAAGCAGAAGACAGGCTTCGCAAAACTGCGAAGCCTGTTTTCATATAAAACGCAGATGGTTGCAGGAACAGAATTCCTACATATGATAAAGAAAAAGGAAAGTTTGCCATGTCGCCTATCAAAACCATTTCTGCAAAGATGCTCGATCATTTTGTCGGGCAGCCGGATGCGTGGATCATAGATTTAAGAGAACACAGTGTTTATGAGCGAAGTCACATAAAGGGAGCAGTCAATGTACCATATGAGGAACTGGAAGGCGGATATGCATTTCCAAAGGATAAGTTCCTTGTTTTTTACTGCGACAGAGGAGGTGCAAGTATGGCAGCTGCCAGAGAGCTTGCCCGAAGAGGGTATAAAACAAGCTCTGTGACAGGCGGATTTGCAGCATACAGAGGAAGAAATATTGATGTTTCGTAATAATTCAGAATGTAGTATTCCGTAACTATTCCGTAACCCTCTGACTGAATATGAACGGATTCAGTCAGAGGTGACCCGAAAACACGCATTTTTGTGCAATATAAACCAAAATCAATCAATAATTCTGTGAAATAGTTTGATTGACTTTGACTGATTCTGACGTTATACTAAAGCCATAAATGAGAAAGAGGAACGGGAGGGAGCAGAGAATGATCTGTACAGTAACTTTTAATCCGTCTCTGGACTATATCGTATCTGTGGAGGATTTTAAACTGGGTCTGACCAACAGGACAAGTTCAGAACTGATGCTTCCGGGCGGAAAGGGAATCAACGTTTCTACAGTCCTGATGAATCTTGGGATTGGAAATACCGCACTTGGATTTACAGCCGGCTTTGTGGGCGATGAGATTATCCGAAGATTACAGGAAATGGGAGTAAAGTCAGATTTCATTCAGATCGGAGACGGAGTTTCCAGAATCAATGTAAAGCTGAAATCCATTGACGGGACAGAGATCAACGGTGCAGGACCGGTGATCGGGAAAGAAAAAGTAGAACAACTGATGGAGAAGCTGGATACACTGGGAGAGGGCGATGTGCTTTTCCTGGCGGGAAGTATTCCATCCTCCATGCCGGATGATATGTATGAACAGATTATGGCAAGACTGGACGGAAAGGGTGTAATGATTGTAGTAGATGCAACGAAAGATCTTCTGGTCAACGTCCTTAAGTATCATCCGTTTCTGGTAAAGCCCAACAATCATGAGCTGGGCGAGATCTTCGGCGTAGAATTAAAGACAAGAGAAGATGTGATCCCGTACGGAAAGAAGCTTCAGGAAAAGGGTGCAAGAAATGTGCTGATCTCCATGGCAGGAGAAGGTGCCGTCCTGGTTTCTGAAGATGGACAGGTGTTCGAGGAACCGGCTCCAAAGGGAACTCTGATAAATGGAGTGGGTGCAGGAGATTCCATGGTAGCGGGTTTTGTAGCCGGCTGGATGGAGAAAAAGAACTATGAACATGCATTCCATATGGGAATTGCAGCAGGAAGTGCAAGTGCTTTTTCAGAGAATCTTGCGACAAGGAAAGAAATTGAAGAAGTTTACCGCCAGGTAACGCAAAGATAAAAGGAGGAGAAAGGGATGAGGATCACAGATCTGCTTGACAGACGGAGCGTGTCATTGACTGCGGCTCCGAAAGGCAAATCGGAAGCTTTGGATATGGCTGTTGATCTCATGGTAAAGAGTGAGAAGATCAGCGACCGTGAAGCTTACCGCAAACAGGTATACTTACGTGAAGAAGAAAGCACTACAGGAATCGGAGATGGAATTGCCATCCCTCATGGAAAATGTGATGCAGTTAAGAAACCGGGACTTGCCGCAATGGTCATCAAAAATGGTGTGGAATTTGAAGCACTGGATGATGAGCTGGTAACATTACTGTTTCTGATCGCAGCACCAAATACAGAGGATAACATCCATCTGGATGTACTCAGTAAACTTTCGGTGATGCTGATGGATGAAGAATTTACAGAATCCCTCAGAAATGCTTCTTCCGTAGATGAGTTTATGGACATCATTGATAAGGCTGACAGTGAGAAGAAAGATATTGATGAGAGACTTGCAGATACAGGTTCGGCAGAGGGAACACAGGCAAAGATCCTTGCGGTTACTTCCTGTCCGACGGGTATCGCACATACCTATATGGCAGCAGAGGGAATCGAGAAAGCTGCCAAAGCAAAGAACTGTTTTGTCAAGATCGAGACAAGAGGTTCCGGTGGAGCCAAGAATGTACTGACAGACAGTGAGATTGCAGAGGCAGACTGCATTATCGTAGCTGCAGATGCACAGGTGCCGATGGATCGTTTCGACGGAAAGAAAGTCATTGAATGCCAGGTATCTGACGGAATCAGCAAAGCAGATCAGCTGATCGAGAGAGCACTGAATGGTGATGCTCCAATCTACCATGCGTCAGCAGCTTCCTCATCTTCAGCGGCTGCAAAATCCGGCGGCAGTGCAGGACATAAGATTTATACGCAGCTGATGAATGGTGTATCTCATATGCTTCCACTGGTTGTCGGCGGTGGTATTCTGATTGCGATCGCCTTCCTGATCGATGGGCTGAGCATAGATCTTAATTCCCTTCCGGCAGATCAGAGAGCAAACTTTGGTACGATCACACCGGCAGCAGCACTGCTTAAAGGAATCGGCGGCACCGCATTTGGCTTTATGCTTCCAATCCTGGCAGGATTTATTGCCATGGCAATCGGTGACAGACCGGCGCTTGCACTTGGTCTGGTAGGTGGAATGATGGCAGCCAGCGGTAAATCAGGTTTCCTTGGTGCCCTGCTTGCAGGTTTTGCAGCAGGATATCTGATCCTCGCTCTTAGAAAAGTATGCGAAAAGCTTCCGGAAGCACTGGAAAAAATCGCTCCGGTTCTTATTTATCCGGTAGTGGGAATCCTGCTTATGGGCTTACTGATGACCTTCATTGTAGAGCCGATCATGGGCGGTATCAATACGGGGCTTAACAACGCCTTGACAGGTATGGGAAGTTCAAGTAAAGTAGTATTAGGTATTGTATTAGGCGGAATGATGGCAATTGATATGGGCGGCCCGTTCAACAAGGCAGCCTATGTATTTGGTACAGCCGCTATTGCAGCAGGCAACTATGATATTATGGCAGCAGTTATGATCGGCGGTATGACACCTCCGTGTGCGATCGCTCTTGCAACCCTGCTGTTTAAGGATAAGTTCACAAAAGAGGAGAGAGAGGCAGGTCCTACAAACTTTATCATGGGTCTTGCGTTTATCACGGAAGGTGCGATTCCGTTTGCAGCATCAGATCCTCTGCATGTACTTCCTTCCTGTATCATCGGATCAGCAGTGGCCGGTGCGATGTCCATGGCATTCAACTGTACTCTGATGGCACCTCACGGTGGAATCTTTGTATTCCCGGTAGTAGGAAATGCAGTTATGTATCTGGCAGCACTTGTTGTCGGAACCGTAGTTTCAGCAGTTTTACTTGGTATATTAAAGAAAAAAGTAGCATAAATACTCTGTCGGTCATGACAGAAACGATATGATCAAAATAAAAAAATGGAGGATATAGAAATGAAAGAATTTAAGTATGTAGTTACAGACAACGAAGGAATCCATGCTCGTCCGGCAGGAGAACTTGTAAAGCTTGTCAAAGGATTTGAATCTACTGTATCTATCGAAAAAGACGGCAAAAAAGTAGACTGCAGAAAACTCCTTGCACTGATGGGACTTGGAGTTAAGAAAGGCCATGAAATTACCTTTACCTTTGAGGGAGCAGATGAAGAGGCTGCATATGAGGCAGTAAGCAAATTCATGCAGGAAAATCTGTAATTAATGAAAGAACGAAGATCAGACAAAGTTGCTGTGAACGGAGTGAACAGTAACACTTTTGAAACAGGAGATGATGCAGTCATCTCCTGTTTCTGTTATAATAAAAATACAAAAGTAATTGGGGGCAAACTATGCTTACAGAACAAAGATATGAAATTATTCTGAAACTCCTGGAGGAAAAGAGGAGCATCACTGTCACAGAATTAAAAGATATCCTCGATACATCTGAGTCCACCGTGCGGAGAGACATCACAGCTCTTGACAAGGCCGGAAGACTGACAAAAGTATTTGGAGGGGCAGTAGTGCTGGAGCGCAAAGTAACAGCATATGAACCGACCGTAGCCCAGAAATCAGAACTGAACAAAAAGGAAAAAGAGAAAATCGCAGAATATGCGGCCAGCCTGATAAAGGCAGATGATTTTGTTTACCTGGATGCAGGAACGACTACAGGGCTGATTCTGGATTATCTGGAGGGAACCAAGGCTTCCTTTGTGACGAATGCGGTCTCTCATGCACAGAGACTGGCCAAGATGGGGATTCATGTTTTTCTGATCGGAGGAGAACTTAAGAGTTCCACAGAGGCGGTTGTCGGGAGTCAGGCCATCAAAATGCTTTCGATGTATCATTTTACCAAAGGATTTTTTGGAACGAACGGGATCACAAAGAGAGAAGGCTTTACCACACCGGATACAAATGAGGCACTTGTGAAGGAAAAGGCAGTCAGACAGTGCAGGGATGCGTATGTTCTTGCAGACTGCTCCAAGTTTGGACAGGTCAGCTCGGTGACATTCGAAGAATTTGCACATATGCACATTCTGACAGAGAAGATTCCGGAAGAATATCAGGAATGCGGAAATGTTTTGAAAGTGGAATAAAAGAATGATATACTGAAAAAAAATGGATAGGAGAAATTATTATGAAATACATGTTTGCATCAGATGTACATGGTTCAGCATTTTTCTGCCGGAAAATGCTGGAGGCATACAGAGAAGAAAAAGCAGAAAGACTGGTACTGCTGGGAGATCTGCTCTATCATGGACCAAGAAACGATCTTCCGAAGGAATATGCGCCGAAGGAAGTGATCGCAATGCTCAATGAGATGAAGAATGATATTTATGCAGTGCGGGGAAACTGTGAGGCAGAAGTGGACCAGATGGTCTTAAACTTTCCGGTAATGGCAGATTATTGCATTCTGGCAATTGACGGACTGACTTTCTACGCCACACATGGACATGTCTATAATGAAAATAATCTTCCGCCTTTCCGGGAGGGAGATATCCTTATTCACGGACATACACATGTTCTCAAGGCAGAGCAGAGGGATGGATATATTCTTCTGAATCCGGGATCTGTATCGATTCCGAAGGAAGGAAATCCACCGACCTACGCGGTGCTGGAGGACAAAGTATTTACAATTAAAGATTTTGATGGAAATATCATCAAGGAAATGAGGCTTGCATGAAATATATGGAACTGATCGCACCCTGTCATTTTGGAATGGAAGCGGTTCTGAAGCGTGAGATCCTGGATCTTGGTTATGAGATCAGCAAAGTAGAGGATGGAAAGGTTACTTTTCTGGCAGATGCGGATGGGATCGCACAGGCAAATATGTTCCTTCGTACTACGGAGCGTATTCTTCTCAAGACAGGAGAATTCAAGGCGGTAACTTTTGATGAATTGTTTGAAAAGACAAAGGCAATTCCGTGGGAAGACTATATTCCGAAGGATGGAAAATTCTGGGTGGCAAAGGCAAACTCCGTAAAGAGTGCCCTGTTCAGCCCGTCGGATATTCAGTCGATCATGAAGAAAGCAATCGTAGAACGACTCAAAAGTGTTTATGGAATCTCCTGGTTTCCGGAGGACGGAGCAAGTTTCCCGATCCGTGTCGCTTTTATGAAGGATGTGGCAACGATTGGAATTGATACTTCCGGTGTTTCTCTTCATAAGAGGGGATATCGTCAGATGACAGTTAAGGCTCCGATCACAGAGACTCTGGCCTCTGCATTGATCATGCTGACTCCGTGGAACAAAGAGAGAATTCTGGTCGATCCTTTCTGTGGAAGTGGAACCTTCCCGATCGAGGCTGCAATGATGGCTGCGGACATGGCACCGGGAATGAACCGTTCTTTCCTTGCGGAGGACTGGAAGCATCTTGTTCCGCGCAAATGCTGGTACGATGCCCTGGAAGAGGCTCAGGACCGCGTAAATCTTGATATTGAGACAGATATTCAGGGTTATGATATTGACCCGGAGGCACTCAAGGCAGCACGTTCCAATGCAAAGATGACAGGAGTGGACAAGCTGATTCATTTTCAGCAGAGAGCAGTCAAAGATCTGAGCCATCCGAAGCCATATGGATTCATTATCACAAATCCACCGTACGGTGAGCGTCTGGAAGAAAAAGAAGCACTTCCGGCATTGTACCGTGAGATTGGAGAAAGCTTCCGTCGTCTGGATAAATGGTCCATGTATCTGATCACATCTTATGATCATACAGAAAACGATATTGGAAAAAAAGCAGACAAAAACCGCAAGATCTATAATGGTATGCTGAAGACTTATTACTATCAGTTCCTTGGTCCGAAGCCGCCAAAGAGGAGGAAAGACTGATGAAAAAAGTAATTTTTGCTACAGGAAATGAGGGAAAAATGAAAGAGATCCGTGAAATTCTCGGAGATCTTGATATTGAACTTCTTTCTTTAAAGGATGCCGGAATTCATGCTGACATTGTAGAAGATGGAAAGACATTCGAGGAAAATGCACAGATCAAGGCAAAGGCAATCTGTGATCTGACAGGAGAGATCGTTCTTGCAGATGATTCAGGACTTGAGATCGATCATCTGAACAAAGAGCCTGGAATTTACTCTGCCCGCTACATGGGAGAGGATACTTCCTATCATATCAAAAACGCAAAGCTGATCGAACGTCTTGAGGGGGTTCCGGATGAAGAGAGAACGGCAAGATTTGTCTGTGCCATTGCAGCTGCCTTTCCGGATGGAAACATCAGAACTGTGAGAGAAGCGATGGAAGGAAGAATCGGATACGAAGAAAGAGGAGAGAATGGTTTTGGCTATGATCCAATCTTTTATCTTCCGGAATATGGTTGTACTTCGGCAGAACTCTCCATGGAAGAGAAAAATAAGATCAGCCACAGAGGGAAGGCTCTGCGTGCTATTAAGGACGTACTTCGATGAAAATCCTTGTAGTCAGTGACAGCCATGGCAGAGATGAAAATCTGGAACAGGCGGTTATGCAGGAAACACCGTTTGATATGCTGATCCACTGTGGGGATGTAGAGGGCAGAGAGATTTTTATAGAAGCATTTATAGAATGTCCCTGCCATATTGTCTCCGGAAACAATGATTTCTTCTCAGACCTTCCAAGAGAAGAGATCATAGAGGTGGGAAACAACAGGATTTTTGTCACTCATGGTCACTATTATGGTGTCTCCATGGATGTTTCAGGAGTCGTAGATGAGGCCAGGGACCGCGGATGTAATATTGCTCTTTTTGGACATACTCACAAGCCGTTTCTGGAGGATATAGACGGTATTCTGACCCTTAATCCGGGAAGTCTTACCTATCCCAGACAAAGGGGTAGAAGACCAAGCTACGCTGTCCTGGAGATGGATGAGAAGGGTAAAATGACAGCGGAAATCAGATATCTGTGAAAATCAGGTTGACACTACACAATAAAAAAGTTACTCTTAAGTTGAGGAAATAAAAGAGGTGGTGGAAATAATATTCAGAAAGTATGGAAAGGAGAATATATGAAAAAATTGAAAAAATTAATGGCGGTATTACTGGCAGTAATGCTTGTATTAGCTGTACAGGTTCCGGTAAGTGCGTATGCCCCATCCAAACCGCGGGTGACATATTGCGGATATTCCGGCAATGGCAAATTAAGGGTACAGTGGACAACACAGAGTGATGCGGACGGCTATCTGATCAAATATTATGATTTGGTAACCGGAGCTGTCAAGAAAGTATATATTGATGAGAATTATGCAAGCGAGTATTCCGAAGTTTATTATACAATAAACAGAGATGGAAACAAGGTAAACCGTGTACTGGTAAGTGCATATTTTTATGATTATAATGGAAACAGAGTGTTCAGTACAGCAACTCAGAAATATGTATGTTCATCAAGAAATGTATCTGCAGGCAATAGTTCCGGCAGAAATATGACAATCAGATGGAAAAAGCTTTATGGAGCCAATGGATACAGACTGTATAGGTCAAAATCAAAAAATTCAGGATATTCCCTCTACAAGACATTGTCAGGAGGTGCGACATCCTGTAAACTTACAGGATTATCAGGGTATACTTATTTTAAACTGATTCCTTACAGAAATGTAAATGGAGGAAAATGGAATCTTCCGATCAGTGCATTTTATACTCATACATATTATTATTAATGTCTGAAGTCCGGTGCAGCGAATAATAAGTCAGTGTTATAGCTGCTGCACTGGTAATCCACCACTAAAAAATGGTTTGTATAAGTTTGAAGAAGAACTTATACAAACCATTTTCTTTCGTGTGCGGATAACAGGACTTGAACCTGCACGTCACAAAACACCAGAACCTAAATCTGGCGCGTCTGCCAATTCCGCCATATCCGCAGAAGAGTAATAAAAAACACTATCATAAAAGTGATAGTGTTTCAAATGAGACATCGGGGATTCGAACCCCGGACAACTTGATTAAAAGTCAAGTGCTCTACCAACTGAGCTAATATCCCATAGTATTAGACTGGGCTAGCTGGATTCGAACCAGCGAATGCAGCAGTCAAAGTGCTGTGCCTTACCGCTTGGCGATAGCCCAAAGGCGAAAGGGTGGATACAGGGATTCGAACCCTGGGCCTCCAGAGCCACAATCTGGCGCGCTAACCAACTGCGCTATACCCACCACAGCGTGCCTGAAGGGATTCGAACCCCCGACCCACGGCTTAGAAGGCCGTTGCTCTATCCAGCTGAGCTACAGACACATTTCTCTGCTTCGCTTACAGAGAAGCGGGTGATGGGAATCGAACCCACGTATCCAGCTTGGAAGGCTGGTGTTCTACCATTGAACTACACCCGCAATTCGCTGAAACGGTAAAAGTTGTTTACAGCATCGGGGTGACAGGATTCGAACCTGCGGCCTCCTGGTCCCAAACCAGGCGCTCTAGCCAAGCTGAGCCACACCCCGCTAACGGTATTTAGTTGTTTGCGCTTTGCTCTGTCGCTCAACGCAAGACATATTATATATTAGGCATATCCAAATGTCAACAACTTTTTTGAATTTTTTTTAAAAAAATTTTCGAAACGCCGCAAAGCCTTATTTTATGCGGGTTTGCGGGCAAAAAAAATTACTTTGATGTCGCTTCTGGTTGGAAAAAATCCATGAAAATGATACAATAAAAATGATTATGCAATACCACGACAGTTGCAGAACAGGACACTCAAATCAGAGGGAGATACAAAATGAACGTACAGGAATTTCAGAACAAATTAAAAGAGATACAGTCTGTTGCCAGAGAAAACGAGAATTCTCTCACGACTGTTCAGATCAGAGATACTTTTGCGGGACTGGAGCTTGATAAGAGTCAGCTCCTTGGAGTACTCAAATATCTGACTTCACAGGGAATTCAGATTGAGGGAATGGAAGAAACGGCTGCAGAAGAGACAAAAGAACCAAAGTATAAGAAGGTTCCGCTGACTCCGGAAGAAGAAGCATATTTTAAGGATTATCTTTCAGAACTTCCGGAGCTTTCCATAGATACAAAGCAGGCTTTTGCAGGACTTGCAGAGGGAAATCCGGAAGCATTACAGGCTCTTACAACCCATTATATGAAAGAAACTGCAAGGATGGCAGCGGATATGAATGCCGAGGAGATTTTTCTTGCGGATTTGATCCAGGAGGCCAATTTATCCCTGATTCAGGCACTGGGAGAGGCCGGAACGGAATTAAGAGATGAAAAATGGCTCATGGGAGAGGTAAGAAAAGGTCTTATCAGGGTTCTGGAGGAACAGACCCAGAGAAAATTTGCAGATGACAGCCTGGTGGCCAGAGTAGAAAAACTGGAAAATGCTGTTCGGGAACTGAATGATGATGAAGATGATAAAAATGCATTCAGTATAGATGAACTTGCGATCATTCTTGACATGAAAGTAGATGAGATCCGAGATGTCCTGCGCCTGACAGGTGATGATAAATAGGAACTTCCTATCACCGAAGGTGATCTGGAATGCATTTTGACCAAGTTACTGCGAACGGAGTGAACAGTAACAGCAATCTTAATGATAAAAACAGTTATCTGCATAACCGCCATGAGAGTTGAAATATGTCGATTTTTATGATAGGATAGCATAAGTGGGAGGTATTTCTATGCAGATTAGAGAATCAGCGGAGGATTATCTGGAAGCGATTCTGGTTTTATCCAAAAAAGGCGAAGGAGTGCGCTCTGTTGACATTGCATCTATGTTGGGGGTTTCAAAGCCAAGTGTCAGTCATGCAATGAAGTTATTAAGAGAAGATGGCTATATCGCAATGGACCGTTATGGTACAGTTACATTGCTTGAGAAAGGCGCAGAGATTGCACATAGAATTTATGAAAGACATACAGTTCTGACCAGGATGCTTGAGGGACTTGGGGTTACACCTGAGAATGCCAGAGCAGATGCCTGCAAGATGGAGCATGATGTCAGCGATGAAAGCTTTGAAAAGATCAAAGAACATTTGACCGCAAAAGGTGAGAATTTACAGGATATGAAATAAAAGAAGGTCGTCACAATCAGAGAAATCTGAAAGTGATGACCTTCTTTTTATGAAATACAGGTGTTGCAGGCTGCTTTTTTCTGAGGCAGCTGAGCGAGGATGATCGCACTGAACATCAGCACACAGCCCAGGATCTCGCGTCCGCTCAGACTCTGTCCCAGGATCAGCCATCCGGCGATTACAGAGATACAGGATTCGAGACTGAGGATCAGAGAGGCTACGGTAGGATTCATGTTTTTCTGACCGACGATCTGCAGAGTGTAGGCAACACCGCAGGACAGGACTCCGGCATAGAGGAGCGGGATTTTGGCAGCAAGAATGCCACTGAGATCCGGGCTTTCAAAGAGCAATGCCGGAATTCCGGAGAGGATGCCGCAGACAAGGAACTGTATGCAGGACATTTTTACTCCGTCCACCAGAGGTGAGAAATGATCGATGACCAGAATATGAAGAGAAAAAAGTACTGCACAGATCAGGACGAGCAGTTCGCCCCTTCCGATGGCGAAGCCCTCACCTGGTGTCAGGCAGAGAAGATACAGGCCACACAGGGAAAGAATCACCGCGATCCAGATGAAGGAACTGCATTTTTTCTTCAGAAAGATCCCGAGTATGGGAACAATGATGATGTAACAGGCAGTGATAAAACCGGCTTTTCCAACAGTGGTATATTTGATTCCAAACTGCTGAAAATTGCTTGCAAGGCAGAGCAGAATACCACAGCAGATGCCTCCGGTGAGTAAGGTTTTGCGCTCTGCCGGGGAAGCTTCAGCCTTTGCCCCGGTGGATTTTGTCCTGCCGAGTACCCAGATGACAGGTAAAAGAGTGACAGATCCCATAAGATTTCGAATGGCATTAAAAGTAAATCCTCCGATGTAGTCCATGCTGACACTCTGAGCAACAAAAGCTACACCCCAGATAGTTGCTGTCAGTAAAAGAAGAAGAGAATTTCTGACAGAAATGGTTTCTTTTTTCATAACAAATGTCTCCTCGTGGTTATAAAATATTTTATGGGGCACCTGGATGCCCCATAAATGCTCCTGAATTTACAGGAAAATATATTTCAGAATAAATACAACAGCAAGAACATACATCAGTACACTAATCTTCTTTTCTTTTGCTTTTCCTGTGACTACATTGATGATCACGTAGGAGATAACTCCCATGGAGATACCTTCGGAAATGCTGTACATAAACGGCATTGCGATGATTGCGATAAAGCATGGAACAGCTTCTGTCATATCATCAAAGTCGATCTTTGTAACAGAGGTCAGCATCAGATAACCAACAATGATCAGCGCCGGTGCTGTGGCAAAGGAAGGGATTGCCAGAAAAATCGGTGAGAGAAGAAGAGAGAGTGCAAACAGGATACCTGAGGTCAGGGCGGTAAGACCTGTGCGTCCGCCTTCTGCAACACCGGAAGCACTTTCTACAAAGGTTGTAACGGTAGAGGTTCCACACATGGCACCTACGGTTGTTCCGACAGCGTCAGAGAGCAGTGCCCCTCTGATCTGAGGAAGTTTACCATCTTTATCAAGCATGTCGGCTTTGGAAGCTACGCCGATCAGGGTTCCGAGAGTATCAAACATATCTACAAACAGGAATGCAAACATGATGACTACAAAATCCAGTGAAAATACAATCGAAAAGTCCATCTTCATAAAGGTTGGAGCCATGCTTGGAATGGAGATTCCGTTTGAAAAATCAGGAAGCAGGCTATAATATCCAAGGTCAGCATTCGGAACATAAAGATGTGTGAGCTGACAGATGATACCGAGGATCCAGGTGATCAGAATACCCCAGAGGATGCCGCCCTTGACATTCTTGGCGAGAAGAATGGCAGTGACCAGGATTCCAATCAGCGCAAGAAGGACTGTGATACCCTGTGAGGAAAATGTTCCATCGGACATGGAAGTCTTAAAGGAAAAGATGCTTACCAGAGTGGAATCATTTCCAATAACGATCTTGGCATTCTGAAGTCCGATGAATGCGATAAACAATCCGATTCCTACAGACACAGCATGTTTCAGGTTCATCGGGATAGAGTTGAAGATCGCTTCACGTACATTGGTGAGGGAGAGCAGGATGAAGATGATACCTTCAGCAAATACTGCTGAGAGAGCCTGCTGCCAGGTATATCCCATACCAAGGACTACTGTGTAAGTAAAGTATGCGTTCAGACCCATTCCAGGAGCGAGAACGAATGGATAATTGGACAGGAGTGCCATCAGACAGCTTGCGATGAAAGCGGACAGCGCGGTGGCAGTAAAGACTGAGCCGCGGTCCATGCCGGAAGCGGACAGGATGTTGGGATTTACGGCAAGAATATAAGCCATTGTCATGAACGTAGTGATTCCCGCCATGATTTCAGTTTTGACATCCGTGTGGTTTTCCTTCAGGTGAAAAAGTTTGTCGAGATTCATATAAATACCCCCTTCATACAGTACACAGTCTGTGTACTAAAAGATTTTATTTCCGGAAACATATTTTCCGGTGATGCATCTGTCATCCGAAAGATAGATCAGCCGTTCAAGCCGCTCCCTTGCCGTTAATGGCTGGGGATGGCGCAGAATACTGTCATCCAGGATGAGAGCATCAAACTCATAGTTTTCCATAAAAGTTCCGACGTTTCCAAAGAAAGCCCCACCTCCCATGGTAGCCATATAAAAGGCTTCTTCCAGTGAAAGTGGTTTCAGGGAATCATCCACAAGTCTCCATCGAAGCTTGGATACCTGGATCGCATCAGCAATCGCACGAAGCATAGACAGAGAATGCCCGCCTGCGATGTCTGTACCCAGTCCAATGCGAAGTCCCTCGTCAAGATAGCGCCTTGCAGGGGCGATACCGGAAGAAAGATTGGTGTTGGACTGTGGACAGTGTGCGATAAATACTCCACGTTTTTTCATGAGAGAGATCTCGGCATCTGAACTGTAAACGCAGTGTGCCATGATCGTCGGACAGTTGGTACCGCCAAAAAGCCCAAACTGATCATATGCCTCTCCATAGAAAGAAGTATTTGGGCACAGTTCGTGCACCCAGGCAATTTCACTCTGGTTCTCGGAAAGATGGGACTGTACCGGAAGACCATAAGTTCTCTGAAGCTCTGCCAGTGCATGCATAAGCGCATCTGTGCAGGAAGGCGTGAAACGTGGTGTGAGAATCGGTTTTACATTCTCGTATTTTTCAGCAGTGTCATTGATCCAGCGGATTGTATCTTTCGCGGAAACAGCAGCACTTTCTTCCTGAAGTTCAGCAGTTCCGTTGCGATCCATGTTGACCTTGCCGATATAGGTTCTGAGACCTGTGTTTTCCATGAGATCCATCAGAAGTTCAGTGGCTTCCACATGCAGAGTCGCAAATATGCAGGCACGGGTGGTGGAGCTTTTTTGGAGATCTTCGGCAAAGATAGAATAAGCCTTCCTGGCATAGGAAAGATCTCTGTACCGGGCTTCTTCAGGAAAGGTGACCTGATTCAGCCATTCCAGCAGTTCCAGATCCATGTGCATACCGTGAAATGCATACTGTGGAGCATGAAGATGAAGATCGTTTATTCCGGGAATGACAAGCTGTTCACCGACATCTCTGACAGGAATTCCGTCAAACTGTGCCGGAAGCTGTGGAAAAACACCGACGGTGCGTCCGTTCTGACAGATAACAAAAGCATTTTCAAAGCAGGTCAGTTTCTCCGGTGCTGTACTGAAGCAGACGGCACCTCTGATGGCAAATGTGGTTGGTTTCATATGGGCTACCTCCTTTTTGTCGGGGATTTCCAGACAAAAAAAATACCGAATATTTATGCCCGAAAAGTTCCCCGAAAGAAACTTATAGATGCAACTATTACGGTAGTTGGTAGAAACGTCCAACCAATTATGGACCTATATAAGTTTGATGTTGTGTAACTGTAAAGATGCAGAACAGTTACGGTTTTTGTTTATAAAATTATTATAAATTAGGAAATGTTTTCTGTCAAATACAAAATCATCAGTTTTGCGGGTAATAATATACAAAAAAAATCTATAAAATTCTATATGCAGAATAAAGAAAAAAATTCCGACAGTCTGATCATTCAGACTGCCGGAAAATAAGAAAGAAGATTATTTGTTATTTTTATTCTGTTCTACTTCCAGTAATTTCATTGCACGAACCTTGAGCGGAAGACCGAACAGGGTGATGAATCCGTCTGCATCGTGGTGATCATACATATCACCGGTTGTGAAGGATGCAAGAGATTCGTTGTACAGGCTGTATGGAGATGTAGTGCCGGCTTTGATGATGTTTCCTTTGTAAAGTTTGAATTTGACTTCACCGGTCACATATTTCTGAGTAGATTCTACAAATGCCTGGATTGCCTCGCGAAGTGGTGTGAACCATTTTCCTTCATATACAACCTGTGCAAACTGGCTTCCAAGTTTCTTCTTGGCTTCCATTGTATCACGGTCAAGAATCAGTTCTTCAAGCTGCTCGTGAGCTGCCATCAGGATAGTTCCACCAGGAGTTTCATATACACCACGGGATTTCATACCGACAACACGGTTTTCTACGATATCGATGATACCGATGCCGTTTTCGCCGCCGAGACGGTTGAGCTCAGTGATGATCTCGGAAACCTTCATGGCTTTTCCGTTGATTGTTTTCGGAACGCCCTCTTCGAAAGTCATGGTGATTTCTGTTTCTTTGTCAGGTGCTTTCTCAGGAGTCACGCTTAAAACAAGCATGTCGTCATAGTTCGGAGCCTGGGAAGGATCCTCAAGTTCCAGACCTTCATGGCTGATGTGCCATAAGTTACGGTCACGGCTGTAGCTGTGGCTTGCATCAAATGGAAGATTGATTCCATGAGCCTGGCAGAATGCAAGCTCGTCATCACGGGACTGCATGGTCCATACATCTGTCATTCTCCATGGAGCAATGATCTTGATATCAGGAGCAAGTGCCTTGATACCCAGTTCAAAACGGATCTGATCGTTACCTTTACCGGTAGCACCGTGGCAGATGGCAACAGCGTTTTCTTTACGTGCAATTTCGACAAGCTTTTTGGCGATAGCAGGACGTGCCATAGAAGTTCCGAGCAGATATTTGTGTTCATATACAGCACCGGCCTGTACACATGGCATGATATAATTTTCACTGAAATCATCTACGATGTCTTCAATATACAGCTTGGAAGCACCGGAAAGTTTGGCTCTCTCGTCCAGACCATCCAGTTCATTACCCTGTCCGCAGTTTACGCAGCAGCAGATAACTTCGTAATCAAATGTTTCTTTCAGCCATGGGATCAGTGCTGTGGTGTCAAGACCGCCTGAGTATGCAAGTACAACTTTTTCTTTCATAATATATTCCTCCTGAAAAATAACGCTTCGCACTTGGCAGATGCGTAAATATTTGTTATGATAAACGATAAAGAATTCTTTGCTTTAGTGTGACTTAGTGGTAAAGCAAAGAAATGGGTTCTGTCGTGCTTTGACAATAGTTAATATACAACAATTGTTATAAATATGCAATAGCAATATGCAAAAAAAATAAAAAAAATTTTTTTGTGGCAAGATAATATTTAAATAGGAAATACATGATAAAATTGGATAAAATCACAAAAATCAGGCATGAAAACCATGAAAATATGTATTGCATATTATGCAACGAAGATGTATAATCTATACAACTTACACGAGAGGATTGTATAAAAATACAAAGTCTCAGGCAGTTATGGACAGGAGATAACTGCTGATTAGTGATTCAGGAGGAAAGAAAATGATAAAAGCAGGAATCATTGGAGCAACCGGTTATGCAGGAAACGAACTGGCAAGACTGCTCCTTGGACATAAGGAAGTAGAAGTGGCATGGTATGGATCAAGAAGCTATATTGATCAGAAATACGCAGATGTATATCAGAATTTTTTCAGACTGATCGATGCGAAATGTATGGATGATAATATGGCAGCACTGGCTGACGAGGTAGATGTGATCTTTACGGCAACACCGCAGGGACTCTGTGCTTCTCTTGTTAATGAAGAGATCCTTTCTAAAGCTAAGGTTATTGACCTGAGTGCAGACTTTCGTATCAAGGATGTAAAGAAATACGAAAAATGGTACGGCATCGAGCACAAATCTCCTCAGTTTATTGAGGAAGCGGTTTATGGTCTGTGCGAGATCAACCGTGAGGAGATCAGGAAGGCAAGACTGATTGCAAATCCGGGATGCTATCCTACCTGTTCTACCTTATCTGTTTATCCGCTTCTCAAAGAAGGACTGATCGATCCGAATACGATCATCATTGATGCGAAATCCGGTACCTCAGGAGCCGGAAGAGGAGCCAAGGTTGCCAATCTTTACTGCGAAGTAAATGAAAATATCAAAGCATATGGCGTGGCAACTCACCGACATACTCCGGAGATAGAGGATCAGCTTGGATATGCATGCGGACAGGAAGTTCTGATCAACTTTACACCGCATCTGATCCCAATGAACAGAGGTATTCTGATAACTGCATATGCTTCTCTTAAGAAAGAAGTTTCCTATGAGGAAGTGAAGGCAGTCTATGACAAATATTATGAAGATGAGACATTTGTGCGTGTTCTGGATAAAGATGTGTGTCCGCAGACAAAATGTGTAGAAGGAAGCAACTATGTAGATGTTAATTTCAAGATCGATCCGAGAACGAAACGTATCATCATGATGGGAGCAATGGATAATCTTGTAAAGGGTGCTGCAGGACAGGCTGTACAGAATATGAACCTGATGTTTGGTTTTGATGAGGCGGAAGGTCTTCATCAGATTCCGATGCTTCCGTAAATACAAAGAAAGCGGAGCACTTTTCATATAACGAGGAGGAAATATATTATGAAAATTATCACAGGTGGAGTTACCGCAGCGAAAGGCTTTCAGGCGGCATCAACGGCAGCCGGGATCAAATATCAGGGAAGAACGGATATGGCAATGGTTTACAGTGAGAAGCCATGTGTGGCAGCAGGAACCTTCACAACCAACATTGTAAAAGCTGCACCGGTAAAATGGGACCAGGAGATCGTATATAAACATCCGACAGCACAGGTGGTCATCTGCAACAGTGGCATTGCCAACGCGTGCACAGGAGAAGAAGGCTTCAGCTACTGCCGGGCAACTGCCAAAGCAGCAGCAGAGACACTGAAGGTAGATGAAAACAGTGTGCTGGTTGCATCTACGGGTGTGATCGGAATGCAGCTTCCGATCGAAAAACTTTCAGATGGTGTCAAAGCAATGGCACCGAAGCTTCAGGGAACTCTGGAAGCAGGAAATGAAGCGGCAAAAGCGATCATGACTACAGACACCAGAGAAAAGGAAGTTGCTGTGCAGATCGAGATCGGTGGAAAGACGGTTACCATCGGCGGTATGTGCAAGGGATCCGGAATGATCCATCCGAATATGTGTACCATGCTTGGATTTGTCACGACAGATGTATGCATTACCAAACAGCTTCTCCAGGAGGCACTGAGCCAGGATGTTAAGGATACCTACAATATGGTGTCTGTTGACGGAGATACTTCTACAAATGATACGGTGCTTCTTCTGGCAAACGGAATGGCAGAAAATCCTGAGATCAGTGAGAAAAATGAAGATTATCAGAAGTTCTGTGAGGCACTGAATTATATCAATACCACACTTGCGAAGAAAATTGCAGGGGACGGCGAAGGTGCGACTGCCCTGTTCGAGGTAAAAATCATCGGAGCGGAGAGTAAGGAACAGGCTGTGACCCTGAGTAAGTCAGTTGTTACTTCTTCTCTTACGAAAGCGGCAATCTATGGTCATGATGCAAACTGGGGAAGAATCCTCTGTGCAATGGGATATTCGGGAGCACAGTTTGATCCGGAAAAAGTAGATCTCTATTTTGAAAGTAAAGCAGGAAAGATCCAGATCATCGAAAATGGTGTGGCAGTAGACTACAGTGAAGAAGAAGCGACAAAGATTCTTTCCGAAGATGCCGTAACAGCGATCGCAGACATCAAGATGGGCGACTGCAGTGCCACTGCATGGGGATGCGATCTTACCTATGATTATGTCAAGATCAATGCGGATTACAGATCATAGGATATCAGACAGCGGCAGCAGTTATAAATAATGGAATCGAGGAGAAATGAAAAATGGTAAATCAGAAATATCTGGACAAGGCAGAAACACTTATCGAGGCACTTCCTTATATTCAGCGTTTTAACCGTAAGATCGTGGTGGTAAAATACGGCGGAAGTGCAATGGTTGATGAAACTCTCAAGGCAAATGTGATCAAGGATGTTGTTCTTCTGAAACTGATCGGGTTTAAACCGATCATCGTTCACGGCGGCGGCAAGGAAATCAGCCGCTGGGTAAACAAGGTAGGAATGGAGCCGCGTTTCGTCAATGGTCTTCGTGTGACAGACAAGGATACGATGGAGATTGCGGAAATGGTTCTTGCAAAAGTAAATAAAGAACTGGTTGCACTGGTAGAATCTCTTGGCGTACAGGCGGTTGGTATCAGCGGAAAAGACGGCGGTCTTCTTCAGTGCCATAAGAAACTCTCCGGAGGAGAGGATATTGGATTCGTAGGGGATATCGAGAAGGTGAATCCGAAAGTTCTTCATGATCTTCTCGAAAAAGACTTCCTGCCAATTGTATTTCCAATCGGATATGATGCAAATTTTGATTCTTATAACATCAATGCAGATGATGCGGCATGTGCGATCGCAGAAGCAGTTCATGCTGAGAAACTGGTATTCCTTTCTGATATTGAAGGTGTATATAAGGATAAGGATGATCCGGACACTCTGATTTCTGAATTACATGTACATGAAGCTGAGAAACTGATCAGTGAAGGCTATGTGGGCGGCGGAATGATTCCAAAGCTGCAGAATTGTATCGACGCAATCGAAGAGGGCGTAAACAGAGTACATATTCTGGACGGACGTATTCCACACAGTCTCCTTCTGGAGATCTTTACAAACAAAGGTATCGGTACTGCTATTTTAAGAGAAGACGGGGAGAAATATTATAATGAGCATGAATGAACAGATGAACCATGCAGAAGAAAGTATTCTGCATACATACAATCGTTTCCCGGTCATGTTTGATCATGGAGAGGGATGTTACCTCTATGACACAGAGGGAAAGAAATATCTTGATTTCGCAGCAGGAATTGCAGTAAATGCACTGGGTTATCATTATCCGGAATATGATGAGGCACTGAAAGTACAGATTGACAAGCTGACGCATATCTCCAATCTTTACTATAATGAGCCGATGAGTGAGGCGGGAGAGAAACTGATCAAGGTCAGCGGACTTTCCAAAGCTTTCTTTACAAACAGTGGTACAGAGGCGATTGAGGGCGCACTCAAGGCAGCACGTAAATATGCTTATACCAAATATGGCAAAGAAGCACAGAAATATGAAATTATCGCGATGAACCATTCTTTCCATGGAAGAAGCATGGGAGCTCTTTCTGTGACAGGAACAGAGCATTACAGAGAGCCTTTCGAGCCTCTGATCGGTGGTGTGAAATTTGCTGATTTTAATGACCTGGAAAGCGTCAAAGCACAGATCACAGATAAGACCTGCGCGATCATCACAGAGGTTGTGCAGGGTGAAGGCGGAATCTATCCGGCAGAGAAGGAATTCCTGGAGGGACTTCGAGCAGTCTGTGATGAAAAGGATATCATTCTGATCTTTGATGAAATACAGTGTGGTATGGGACGTACAGGCTCTTACTTTGCATGGCAGGCATACGATGTAAAACCAGATATCATGACCTGCGCCAAAGCACTTGGCTGTGGAGTTCCGGTAGGCGCATTTGTTCTGGGTGAAAAGGCTGCCGCGGCATCTCTGGTACCAGGAGATCACGGAACCACTTATGGAGGAAATCCGTTTGTATGTGCAGCTGTCAGCAAGGTATTTGATATTTTTGAACAGGATAAGATTCTTGATCATGTGCAGGAATTGACACCGTATCTGGAGGAAAAACTGAATGCACTTGTGGATAAGTATCCGGTTGTTGCTGCCCGCCGTGGAAAAGGTTTTATGCAGGGACTTGTGATAGAGGGTACATCTGTGGGAAGTGTTGTAACAAAGGCACTGGAGAACGGTCTTCTTGTTATTTCGGCAGGAAGTGATGTGCTGCGTCTTGTTCCTCCGCTTATTATCACAAAAGAACATATCGATGAAATGATCGAGAAATTAGAAAAGAGCCTGGCTTAATGCCGGGCTCTTGCTCTGTCTGACAGAAAATTACTTCGTCTCAGATATGTCTGTTATTTTACGCGGTTAAGATCTATATGTTTCTTGATCGCTTCAAAACTTTCGCTGCTTATCACATGCTCGATCTTGCATGCATCACTTGCAGCAACAGTCGGATCCACTCCCAGTTTTGTAAGCCATTCGGAAAGAAAAAGATGACGCTCGTAGATTTTTTCTGCAATGGCACGTCCTGATTCGGTCAGATAAAGATACCCTTCAGGGGAAACTGTGATCTGCTCCGTCTCGCGAAGCTTCTTCATGGCAACGCTGACGCTGGATTTCTTGAAGCCGAGTTCAACAGCAACATCTACGGAACGTACAACCGGATGTGATTTGCTTAAAATAAGGATTGTTTCCAGATAGTTTTCGGCGGATTCGTTTGTATGCATTCTTACACCCCAATTCTGCTGAAAGAAATTATACAATTATCGTAACTGTAGAGGATGTTACCTTCTGAACAGTTACCAATTATCTAATTTCGTATTGCCTATAATAATTCGTAACTGTTCAGTATCCTCACAGTTACGATAATTCTATAATAGCATATTCTTGCATTTCTCACAATAAAAATACAGATAATTCAGGAAAATAAAAGGAAGAGTGTTATATATTACGAATTTTAGTTAATTGAAACGAATATAAGTTTTATGTAACGAAAAAAAGTACTTGACAGCTTACTTACGTTAGAATATACTAACTTACAGAAAAAGGAAGCAGCCTTAAGCTGTGAATTTTTTTAACGAAAAAAATTATCATCACAGAAAGAAGAGTAGATACCATGATGCCACTTACAATGGCCGGAATCGGCGAACTGAACACGATCCAGAAGATTGGTGGAAACGAAGAAACCAGAAGATTCCTCGCAAACCTCGGATTTGTAACAGGGGCAGAAATTTCAGTAGTGTCTGCGATCAGCGGAAATGTGATCGTCAATGTCAAAGATGCAAGAGTAGCAGTCAACTCAGATATGGCAAGACATATTATGATATGATGCCCTTCAAAGCTGCGGGTACCATATACAGGGGAACCGGCAGGATATGAGATGCTAGTTTGATATGTTATGCGGAAAGGAGACAAAAAATGACTTTAGGTGAGGCAAAAGTCGGAAGCACCGTTACGGTAACTAAGATTGAAGGAGATGGTGCATACAAGCGACGTATTATGGATATGGGAATCACCAAGGGAAGCGAAATTTATATCAGAAAAGTTGCTCCGCTTGGAGATCCTGTTGAGATTACTGTAAGAGGCTATGAGTTATCAGTAAGAAAAAATGATGCTCAGTGCGTACAGGTAAAATAAAGATACAAAGAGGGATTAAGGAGGTAAGAAAGAATGGCAATCAAGATTGCGCTTGCCGGCAACCCGAACTGTGGTAAAACAACAATGTTCAACGCATTAACGGGCGCTAACCAGTATGTAGGAAACTGGCCGGGAGTTACTGTAGAGAAAAAAGAAGGCAGGTTAAAGGGTAAGAGAGGTAAAGGAGAGGACATCATCGTAACGGACCTTCCTGGTATCTATTCCATGTCACCATATACACTGGAAGAGGTAGTCAGCCGTGACTATGTTCTGAAAGAGAATCCGGATGTTATCATCGATCTTGTCGATGCAACAAACATCGAGCGTAACCTGTATCTGACAACACAGCTGATCGAGACTGGTGTTCCGGTCGTCATTGCCCTCAATATGGCAGATCTTCTTGAAAAAAGAGGAATCAAGATTGATGTCAAACGTCTTTCCATGCTTCTTGACTGCCCGATCATTGAGACATCCGCTCTGAAAGGAGAAGGTCTTGATAAACTGATCGATGAGGCAGTCAAAACAGCAAAGAAGAGCAGAGTTGATCTTCCGAAAGAGATTTTTTCAAAGGAGATGGAAGAAGCTGTCAGCGAAGTAAAGAAGGTTCTTCCGGAATCCATCACAGAGGATAAGAAAAGATGGTATGCGGTCAAGTTCCTTGAAAATGACGAGAAAGTAAAGGAAGCCACAAAGCTTTCTGCTTCTGCACAGTCTGTTGTAGACAGCAAACGTCAGGCTCTTGAGAAAAAGCATGACGACGACATGGAAAGTATTGTGACAGATGAGAGATATACTTTCATTCAGAAGATTGTAAATACAACAGTCAAAAAAGGTAAAGATAAACTGACAGTATCTGATAAAATCGACCGTATCGTTACCAACCGTATTCTTGGTATCCCGATCTTTATCGCAATCATGTGGCTTGTATATTATGTATCTGTAACAACAGTAGGTACATTCGTGACAGACTGGACAAATGATGTATTTGTAGTAGCTGTTCAGGATTTCTTCAGCAACATTCTTGGCAGTATCGGTGCCGGAGATATGGTGCAGGGACTTGTTGTTGACGGTATCATTGGTGGTCTTGGTGCAGTACTTGGATTCGTTCCTCAGATGGCGATCCTGTTCCTGTTCCTGTCCATTCTTGAAGACTGTGGTTATATGGTTCGTATCGCGTTTGTTATGGACCGTGTATTCCGTCATTTCGGACTTTCCGGTAAGAGCTTCATCCCGCTGCTGATCTCTTCAGGCTGCGGTATTCCTGGAATCATGGCTTCCAAAACTATCGAGCAGGATAATGACAGACGTCTTACCATTATGACAGCAACCTTTATTCCATGTGGCGCAAAGCTTCCGGTCATCGCACTTATGGGTGGTGTGATCGCAGGTGAGACCGCAGGATATGCAGAGAGCTCCTTTATCGCTCCTCTGATGTACTTCATCGGTATTGTAGCTGTACTTGTAGCTGCGATCATCCTTAAGAAAACAAAACCGTTCTCCGGTAAACCGGCTCCGTTCGTAATGGAGCTTCCGCAGTATCATGTTCCGCAGGTCAAAACAGTTCTTCTTCATGTATGGGAAAGACTGAAAGGCTTTATCATCAAAGCCGGTACAATCCTGTTCCTTGCCTGCGTAGTCATGTGGTTCCTCGGTGGATTTGGATTCACAGATGGCGGATTTGGTATGGTAGAAGACAGTGCGGATAGTCTTATGGCAGCAATCGGTGGTGTGATCGCTCCGATCTTTGCACCGCTTGGATTCGGTGAATGGCAGCCGGTAGCAGCTTCTATCTCCGGATTTACAGCAAAAGAAGCAATCGTATCTACCATGGGTGTCCTGGCAAATGTAGCCGGTGATACAGAAGATGCAGTGAATGTTGCTGCTGGTGTTGCATCCTGGTTCCCGACAGGAATCGCTGCTTTCTCCTTCCTGATGTTCAACCTTCTTGACTCTCCTTGCCTTGCAGCAATTGCAACCATGGCAAAAGAGATGAACAGCAGAAAGTGGTTCTGGTTCGCAATTGTTTTCCAGAATGTTTTTGCTTACCTTGTATGCCTGTGCTTCTATCAGATCGGTTCTTTTGTAACCGGCGGGGCATTTGGCATTGGTACTGTAGCAGGATTTGTAGTTCTGATCGTGATGTTATTCATGCTTTTCAGACCGGATCCGTACAAAGATCAGAAAGTTTACGCAAAACGTTCTGTATCTGCAGCCTGATCAAAAATAAAGATGGTGGGGAGTTCCCTGCTTGGATATGATATAATAAATGCTGGATACGGATCGTGTCCGGCATTTATTTCCATACAGTGATGAGTACTGTGGTAACTGTTCACAGGTAATATCCCGCGAGGTGTTTTGTCATGAATATGGCAAAATCCCGAGACATACAGGGCAAAATGCTATCACCGAAGGTGATTTGGAATGCATTTTGACCAAGTTACTGTGAACGGAGTGAACAGTAACGTACTGTGTGGTTTGTTAAGAGAGGATGAGAAAAATGCTTGCAAATATTATAATTATGGTACTGATCCTTGGATATTGTGCCTTTCTGATCTACAAAAGTATAAAGAACAGCAAAGAAGGTAAGCATATGGGCTGCAGCGGATGCAGTGGAAACTGCGGCAGCTGCTGTGGCTGCAGCGGTGCTGCGTTTAAGGGGAATGTACAGACCACCGGCAAAAAGAAACAGCTGAGATAGGAGGCGTTCTGAATTGGGAAATTCGACAGGTTCTACTATGTATATGTTCGGAACAGTTATAGTTGTTTATATCGTCTGCGTGCTGATCTATCAGGGATATCTCTGGATCAGGAAGAAGAAAGAACAAAAGCGAGATGAAGAGTTCAAAAGAGGTGACAGGTAATGGCAGACATAATTATTGTACTGATCGTGGTTGTCTTACTTGGACTTGCACTGAAAGGCTCTTTGAAACATTTTAAAGGAGAGGGTGCCTGCTGTGGAGGCGGCGGTGGAAGCATCTCCGTAGATATTCCGCAAAAAACGCTGGATCATCCGATCCTTGGCAAAAAGACAGTCAAAATTTCCGGAATGCACTGTGAGCATTGTGTCAAAGCTGTTACAGAAGCAATCAATAAGATTGACGGTGCGGCCGCAAAGGTAGATCTTTCCAGAAATGAGGCAGTGGTTTCCTATGACAGAGAGTTGGATGATGAAATCCTCAGAAGGACAGTCAGAGATGCCGGATACAGAGTAGTAAATATCCACTGATGCATAAAAACAGCAGAAACCGTATATGTTAATAACAAATATTATGAAAAGACTGGAGTATCATAAACCAGTCTTTTTTTATACGGAGGAAATCATATGTGGGGATTTTTTGCGGCACTTATTTCAGGAGCACTGATGAGTATTCAGGGAGTTTTTAATACGGAAGTAACAAGACAGAGCAGCCTGTGGGTATCTACAGGCTGGGTACAGCTTTCGGCCTTTGCAGTCTGTGTTCTGGTGTGGCTTTTTACGGGGAGACAGAGTATTGCGGCATTGTGGCAGATAGAAAATAAATATGTGCTTCTGGGAGGTGTGATTGGTGCTTTTATTACAATTACAGTGATCCAGAGTATGGGAGCACTGGGACCGGCAAAAGCCGCTATGCTCATTGTGATCTCACAGCTGATCGTAGCGTATCTGATTGAACTGCTGGGGATTTTTGGCGTAGCCAAAGAACCTTTTGAATGGAGGAAGATTCTGGGAATGCTGATCGCCATAGTCGGGATCGTGATCTTCAAATGGCAAAAATAGAAGTTTCCTATTGTAAAACATAGGGGAATTCGGTAAAATAAGACATGGTCAGGTATACAACCGGGGAAACTGCTTTAATATAGAAAGGAGTGGACCGGTATTACTGAAAAATTAATACGAAATTATTGTGCAGTGCTTGTATGCATTGTGCTGTTTACAGGAATCTTTTGTGTGGGATGTGGATTCAGAAGGGATGAAATTCTGCTGGATGAACAGGAGGGCAGTTCTGCTGTGGATGAGGCGGATGCTCTGGAGGACTTCCCGGAAGTAAGTGAAGTCCCGGAGGTGACACAGGAACCGCAGGAGATTTTTGTAGATGTCTGTGGTGCTGTAAATCATCCGGGAGTTTATGAGATGTCCTCAGACAGCCGCGTGTTTCAGGCAATAGAGGCCGCAGGAGGAATGAGGGAGGATGCTTCGGGCATTTCAGTGAATCAGGCTCAGCCGCTCTGCGACGGACAGCAGGTCTATGTGCCGACAGTCCAGGAGGCAGAGGAGAGAAATCTGACTCCGGTCGTATCTGAGATACAGGATGGTCAAACCGGAACGGAGATGGATGCAGGAACAGGGCTTGTTAACCTTAATACAGCAGATATCCAGACACTTAAGACATTGTCCGGCATCGGAGATTCCAAGGCACAGGCGATCCTTGCTTACCGGGAAGAACATGGAGGTTTTTCCAGTATTGAGGAGGTTATGCAGGTGCCCGGGATCAAGGAAAGTATTTTTTCTAAGATAAAGGATAAGATTGAAGTAAAATAAGGAGAGTAGAATGAGCAGAAAAGTTTTAGTAGTAGATGACGAAAAGCTGATCGTAAAAGGAATCCGTTTTAATCTGGAGCAGGACGGAATGGAAGTGGATTGTGCTTACGATGGAGAAGAGGCTGTAGAGAAGGCGAAGGAGAATAAATATGATATTATCCTTCTGGATCTGATGCTGCCTAAAATGGACGGACTTGAGGTATGTCAGCAGATCCGTGAATTTTCCAATGTGCCGATCGTTATGCTTACTGCCAAAGGCGAAGATATGGATAAGATCCTCGGACTGGATTATGGTGCGGATGATTATATCACCAAACCATTTAATATTCTGGAAGTCAAGGCACGTATCAAGGCCATTATGCGCCGCGCCCGTTCTGAACACGAAGAAAAAGAAAAAGCCAAGACCATTCAGGCAGGTGATCTGAAGCTGGATTGTGAAAGCCGCCGCGTATTTATCGCAGACAAAGAGATTAATCTCACTGCAAAGGAATTTGATGTGTTGGAACTTCTGGTATTTAATCCAAATAAAGTCTACAGCCGTGAGAATCTTCTGAATATTGTATGGGGATATGAATATCCGGGGGATGTCCGTACGGTTGATGTACATATCCGCCGTCTTCGTGAAAAAATTGAGGCCAATCCCAGTGAGCCCAAATATGTACACACCAAATGGGGTGTGGGATATTATTTCCAGGCATGATCCATGGAAACGAAAAAAAAGACAAAATTCTATAAAAGTCTGCGTTTTCGTATCCTTGTTATCCTTATTATTCTGGGAATCGTGCCGGGAATTATCGTGACACAACTGATGATACATTATTACGAAAATCAGGCAGTGGAAGTAAGTGTAAGTGCAGTACGCACAGAATGCGAGATCCTCTGTGATCAGATCATCAAAGAAAATTATCTTAATGACTCCAGTTCTGAGGCTGTCAACAGCAAGCTGGAGTTATTGTCTAATGTTTATGGAGGAAGAATCCTTCTGATTGACAGAGATTTTAAGATTGTCAGAGATACCTACCATGTGGATGAAGGTAAAACGCTCGTATCGGGCAAAGTAATCCAGTGTTTCAAAAACGGTGCCTCAGATGAATTCAGAAGAATCGGACAGATGATCGAGCTGGTGGTTCCAGTCAAGAGTGCAGATGTAGCTCAGATTCAGGGGGCTATGCTGGTTGATATTTCGGGGGGTGAGATTGCCGCTATCTCCGGAGACCTTGAACAGAAGGGCATTCTGATCATCGGTATCATTATAGTATTATCACTGTTTCTGGCCTATATTCTGTCCACGATTCTTGTCAAACCACTTGCGAGAGTCACCAAGGCAATCGAGGATCTGACAGATGGATATCAGCAGGATGAAATCTGCGTACCGGACTATACAGAGACGGAACTTATCACTGATGCATTTAATAAGATGCTTGCCAGAATGAAGGTGTTGGATGAGTCGAGATCGGAGTTTGTATCGAATGTATCCCACGAACTCAAAACACCTATGACTTCCATGAAGGTTCTTGCAGATTCTCTGGTAGGACAACAGGGTGTTCCAGAAGAACTGTATCAGGAATTCATGCGTGATATCACAGCGGAGATTGACCGCGAAAACAGGATTATCACAGATCTTCTGACGCTGGTTAAGATGGATAAGAAAAATGCGGATCTTCAGATTCAGCATATGTCGATAAATCAGCTTCTGGAGGATATATTAAAGAGACTTCGTCCGATTGCGGATAAACGCAGCATTGATCTGATCCTTGACAGTTTCCGTCCGGTGGAGGCGGACGTGGACGAATTGAAGTTTACATCTGCAATCAGTAATCTGGTTGAGAATGCCATTAAGTACAATGTGGACGATGGCTGGGTAAGGGTATCACTGGATGCAGATCATAAATATTTCTATGTGACAGTTGCCGATTCCGGAATGGGCATCCCGGAAGATTCCTTAAGCAGGATCTTTGAGAGGTTTTATCGAGTGGACAAATCTCATTCCAGAGAGATTGGCGGAACAGGTCTGGGACTTGCAATCACAAGAAGTACGATCGGTATGCACCATGGAGTGATCAAGGTATTCAGCAAAGAAGGGGAAGGAACTACTTTTTCTGTTCGTGTCCCACTTTCGTATATTCCGTAGGAGGTGTCGGATGAAGAAAATATCAGGTGTGCTTCTTCTGGCACTGCTGGTCTGTACTCTGTTTGCAGGATGCAGCATAGAAACTATACAGTCAAAGGAAGAAGAAAGTAAATATAATTCTTATTATCTCAATACAAATGAGACCCGCCTTAAGAGTGAACCTTATGAGCCGGAGGAAGAAAAAAAGGAATACATGGTAAAAGCACTGATCCAGAAATTAGGAAGCAGGGAAATACCGGAGGACGGAATCAGCCTTCTCCCGGAAAAGGTTTCTATAAGCTCTTATGATCTTCAGGATAAGCTTTTGATCATAGATTTCAGTAAAGAATATTCGGAAATGAGCAAGATAAGAGAAGTCCTCACAAGAGACGGAATTGTGCAGACATTTCTTCAGATTCCGGATATTGATAAGGTTCGCTTTACAGTAGCCGGTCAGCCTCTCAAGGATTCCAGAGGTCAGGATATCGGAGATATGACAGAGCATACATTTGTGGAACTGTCAAAGAAGGATGAGGCTAACTATCGGTATGATACGTTTACCTTATATTTTGCAGATAAAAGTGGTAAGCGGCTTCTGAAGGAAATGCGTAATGTCTGTTACAGACGAACACTTTCGAAGGAGCGTGTTGTTCTGGAACAGCTTGCCAAGGGACCGATGGAAGAAGAACATTATGCGACGATTCCGGCGAATACCATGGCAATCAGTGTGATCACATCGGACAGAATCTGTTATATTGATCTGAACAGTGAGTTTCAGGATGCGGCACTGGAGGTGGCAGAAAACATTTCTGTGTATTCTGTAGTAAACTCGATCATTGATTCCTGTGAAGCAGATAAAGTACAGATATCAATAGAAGGAAGCAATGGGGGCAATTTCCGGAAGAAATTACCACTTTATAAATTTTATGAAAAGAACCAGGATCTTGTAGTTCCGGATGCGGAAGAAAAATCCTGAGATATTTCTATACAGAAGGGAAGAGGAATGCATAAAAGACCAGTGTGCTGTGTATGTGTGTTCCTGATGCTTTTTCTTTGCATTCTGGATCTGGCAGGGGTTTCAATTGTAAGAGGAAATCCCCTGCCGCAAAAGGTCCGGCAATGGATCAAAGCACATCCATCCGCTGTCATTTGCGGGGAAGTACAGCGATGTCAGGACACGGAGTATTCTCTTTCTGTCTATCTGAAACAAGTCTATCTGACTGATCAGTCAGAAAAAATTCCCATCAGAAATATAAGAGTTTTTTTAAAAGAAAATATAAAAGAAGATTTGAAGACAGGCATGATTATCCAGGTCAAAGGAGAGCTGGAGCGGATTTCTGCGCCCGGAAATCCAGGAGAATTTGATCAGCAGCAGTATTATGCCTGTCAGAAGATCTATTATTTTATGAAGAATGCAGTGGTGCAGAAAAAAAGCAGAAGCTATTCCAGATATGGACAGGCATTGACAGAGCTTAGAGAAAAAATTGCAGAGACGCTGCAAAAAGCGGCAGGGGACAAGGCAGGAATCTATCAGGCCATGCTTCTGGGAGAAAAGAGTGGTCTGGATGAAGATGTGAAAATGAGATACCAGATGGCAGGGATGATACATATTCTTGCTATTTCCGGATTACACATCAGTGTGCTCGGAATGGGACTGTTCTCACTTCTGAAGAAGCTTTCACTGGGAAATGTACCGGCGGGGCTTATTTCACTTTGCGTGATCCTGCAGTATGGAATGCTGACAGGCAGCAGTGTATCTGCCATGAGGGCGGTGAGTATGTTTGTGCTTGCCGTCGGAGCGAGGATCCTGGGAAGAAGCTATGATCTTCTGACAGCACTGGCTGTATCTGCAATCTTACTTCTGCTGGATACACCGGCATATCTGTACAGCAGCAGTTTCCTGCTTTCGTTTGGGGCAGTGGCAGGTCTGGGGAGTATGGCCCCTGCTCTGAATCGCCTCATCGAGAGTGAGAATCCGTGGGTCAAAACCCTGATATCGTCTCTTGCAGTACAGCTTATGACTCTGCCGGTGGTTCTTAGAATTTATGGAGAAGTATCGATTCTGGGAATTGCCCTGAATCTCATCGTACTGCCAACGGTCAGTGTAGTGCTGGTCTGTGGGCTGTGCTGTAGCCTTGTCGGCGTT
Source organism: Blautia sp. MSK17_66 (assembly GCF_020538025.1). Taxonomy (NCBI): domain Bacteria; kingdom Bacillati; phylum Bacillota; class Clostridia; order Lachnospirales; family Lachnospiraceae; genus Blautia; species Blautia sp. MSK17_66. The sequence goes on along the minus strand of NZ_JAJBNQ010000016.1, from coordinate 11,127 downwards.
TTCAGTATTTTTGCGGCAGGACTCGTTCTGTTTCCGGGTAACCTTTTGCTTGTGATCTATGAGAAACTCTGCATACTGGCTGGAGAGTTTCCGTTTTGCACATGGATCGGAGGTGCACCTGAGATATGGAAGTGCGGGGTGTATTATGTTGTTTTGGCAGGAGGAATCCGGGGGATTCTGATTCTGCATGGCAAATGGGAGAATGACGGGATGAAAATCCGGCAGAAAGGAATGCTCTTGTCGGTTGTTCTTATAAGTGTTCTGTTTCTTGGCTTCCGACAGCGAAATTACCTTTCGGTCACCTGCCTGGATATTGGTCAGGGAGATGCCATTGTGATACAGATCCCAGGAGGAAAGAATATCATGGTAGATGGAGGGAGCAGCAGTAAGAAGAATACGGCGGCCGGTCAGCTGCTTCCTTATCTCAAGAATCAGGGGATTTCCGTGGTTGATGCCATCCTGCTTTCCCATACGGATATTGACCATATCAGTGGCGTGCAGGAACTGATGGACCTGAAAGAAAAACATCTCACAACACTTCGCATAAAATATCTTCTGCTTCCGGACTGGAAAAACCCGGAGCCGGTCTATGATGAACTGGAAGCAAAGGCAAAGCGGTGCGGAATTTCTGTACTGAAGCTGCATCAGGGGCAGAAGCTTCAGTTTGGGGATGCGACTATGAAAATTCTGTCACCCGAACCGGGTGCCGAAGGAACCGATCCAAATGAAGAGGGACTTGTGATGGAGCTTTGCTATGGGAAGTTTCGTGGCCTTTTCACAGGAGATATCGGCGAAGAAACCGAGAAAAAGCTTCTGCCCCGGCTGGATGATGTGGATTTTCTCAAGGTAGGACATCATGGATCGAGGTATTCAAGCTGTCAGGAGTTCCTGGACAGAATACAGCCGGAGGCGGCAGTAATTTCCTGTTCGGAGTCCAACACTTACGGGCATCCGTCACCGGAAACCATAAAGCGGCTGGAGCAGAATGGAATCAAAACGATGTATACAATGAAAAGTGGGGCGGTTACTGTTTCTACAGATGGCGGGCATATGTGGCTGGAAACTTTCTGCGATGGAAAAACAGCATAGAATATGAAGCGATTTTGTAGTATGATAAACAGGAAAATACATCAGAAAAGAGAAAAAACATGAAGAACGTGCAAAAAATAATCCTGTATCTAACCTCTGTACTGCTGCTGGGATGTCTGGGCTGGATTTTTATTCATGCAGTATGTGCCGTCCCACAGGCAAAAAACATATTCAAAGACAAAAACATGCTTCCAGTGATCGTGGCAGGGACGCTGTTTTTGCTGCTGTTGTTCCAGAAGCTTTCCGCTGTCAGCTGTTCGTGGCAAAAGCACACGCTTCTTACAGGAACTGCGGTTGTTTTTCTGATGATTCTGATACTGCAGTTTCTGTATCTGTATTATGTGAGATACTGGGTGGGATATGATAACCTGCTGGTTCTGGATGAAGCATGGCACATGCAGAAAACCGGACATATTTCGCCGGATTTTTATGATTCCTATTTTCAGCGTTATCCACACAATCATCCAATTGTAATCGTATTATACTGGGTGCTTTGGGCAGCAGGAAAGCTGGGAATCGCGGATCTGTACTGGACTCCGCATCTTCTGGGGCTTGTGTGCATGGATACGGCACTGGTGTTTATGTGGAAACTGACATGTGAGACAGCGGATGTTCACAGAGGTTTTTTGCTGGCCGTGCTGAGTCTTTTGAATCCTGTCATCTATATCTGGATGCCGTGGCATTATACAACGGTAAGTCTGCTTCCGTTTCTGAGTGCGGGCATTTACTTTGGATGGAAAGCATGGAAGGCAGAAAAGCTGTCCTGTAAGACAGAATATGCGGCAGTCACAGGTGTTCTGACTGTGCTGGGAATGAGAATCCGGGTGACGGAGGCGATTCTTCTGATTGCTTTTCTGATCATGGCAGTCTGCAAGGGAGGCTGGAAAAAGCAGCTGCTGTTCTGCGTGCTTCCGTTTCTTCTGATGTGCGGAATGACCTGGACGCTGACCGGAGTGGTCAGAAACCATTATGCGGATTTTGACAGTTCGGATAAAGAGTTCCCTCCGGCACATTTCGTGATGATGGGCGTTGGAGGAGATGGAACTTATAAGAAACAGGATGTAGAGTTTACAGGAGCAATTTCCGGGGAAAAAGAGAAGACAAGAGCAGATATTCAGGAGACGGAGAAACGTATCAGGGATCTGGGAGGTGCAGGATTGCTCTCGCTTGCCGGCAGAAAAATGCGGATCACCTGGCAGGATGGATCCTGTGGTTTCCAGTCAGAATGGCTGTATCCACTGAAGGATTCCAGAATATTTCAATATATCTGCGGGGAGAGGAATGACCCGTTTCTCTGCTGGGCACAGATATTTTATGTGCTGGTGCTGTTCTTGACCATATGGGGAACGATATCGGATATGAGGAATGGAAGAACAGGAGTCGGACTTCTTATGAGGCTGCTGCTACTTGGAAATATTCTTTTTTATTTGGGCTGGGAGGCACAAAACCGCTACAGTATCGGGATGAACGGAGTGCTGCTGTTTCTGGCTGCAGAGGCTCTGGATGGACTCTGCACAGAAAAAGCAAAGACCGCAGGACGATCTCTGCAGAAACTTGCAGAGAAAAAGAATGTGTGGAGAATTATGACAGGAACCATGGCTGTGATCCTGATGATTTTGCTGTACAGACCCTTATTTACGGAAGAAACGTCGTGGAGAGAGTTTTCGGTGCGAAATATTTACAGGGCAGGAAAGAATCTTGAAAATATTGTCTCGGGTGAAAGGGTTACCCAGACATTTACTGCTTCTTCCGCCTTTGACTGTATTCTGGTACAGGGATATCTGAAGAACGGTGAGGTATCTGATGGCGGATGTCAGGTGGAGATACAGGATGAAACCGGCAAAACCCTGGTCAGTACATTTCTCACAGCACAGCAGATCGCAGAAAACCAGCTAGATCTTAGTTTTGAACCCGTTGTGCCGGAGAAAGAAACAGTTTATACGATTGTGATCGAACCTCGGGGAATCAGGAAAGATCATGCACTTCAGCTGTATCGGTTTAACAGTTCGATGGATCTGTATCCAAACGGAAAACTGAGCCGCAATGGAAAAGAAGAGAATGGAAATCTGATCTTCTCCGTTTATCAGATAAAAACGGGGATGATTTTCAGGAGGAATTTTGTAAAGTGAAAAATTTACAGGAAGATATTAAGACGGGAAATTTCAAGAAGGTGTATCTTTTGTATGGAGATGAGGCATATCTGAAGATCCAGTACAAGGATAAGCTGCTCAAAGCCCTGAATCCGGACGATGACACGATGAATTTCAGCAGGTATGAGGGAAAAGGAATCGAGGTCAATGCGATGATCGATCTCTGCGAGACGATGCCGTTTTTTGCAGATCACAGAGTAGTCCTTGTGGAAAACTCCGGGTTTTTTAAGAATAAATGTGAAGAACTTGCAGATTATATAAAAACTCTTCCGGACTATATAAGGATGGTCTTCGTAGAGGAAGAGGTGGATAAGCGAAACCGGATGTACAAAGCGGTCAAATCAGAGGGCCGGATCGTGGAGTTTGCAAAACAGGATGAAAAGACACTGATGCGCTGGGCGGCAGGGATTCTTGGCCGCGAAGGACGCAAGATCACCATGCGAGATATGGAGCTGCTTCTGACCAAAACCGGTACAGATATGGGAAATATCCGGAATGAACTGGAGAAACTGATTACCTTTACGATGGGACGTGATGTGGTCACAGCAGAGGATATTGAAGAAATCTGCACGACGAGAACGGAGAATAAGATTTTTGAGATGGTCCGTGCGGTTACAGAGAAAAATCAGAGAAAGGCACTGGATCTTTATAATGACCTTCTGACACTCCGGGAGCCGCCGATGAGGATTCTTTTTCTTTTGTCAAAGCAGTTCCGGCAGATGGTGCTGGCGAAGAAAATGGCAGGAGAAGGTGCGGCACAGAGTGAAATCGCATCGAAACTGGGAGTGCAGTCGTTTGTGGCAAGAAACCTGCTGTCCTGTGCACGGGCATACAGTACTGAGGAACTTGAGCAGGCAGAGGTGGATTTCGCAGAAGCGGAGGAAGCAGTGAAGACAGGCAGGCTTCAGGATGTGCTGAGTGTGGAACTGCTGATCGTGAAGTACAGCAGTTCCGGAAGGTGATTTGGAATGCATTTTGACTCGTAACTGTGAGGGTACTGAATAATTACAAAATGAGAAAATATTGAGGGCGGGCAACTGTTCACAGGTAATATCCCGCGAGGTGTTTTGCCATGAATATGGCAAAATCCCGAGACATACGGGCAAAATGCCATCACCGAAGGTGATTTGGAATGCATTTTGCCCTCGTTACTGTGAACGGAGTGAACAGTAATGAGGGCGGGCAGGCCCTCAAAACAATATACACAGGTGTCTTGACACCCAACATGTCTGGTAGTATAATGGCGGAAATGAAAAAAAGAAAGTCCGGCGTAAACCGGTAAGAGGATAAAAAAATGAATGAATATTATGACGCCATAATAGTAGGAACAGGAGCTGCAGGTCTTTACTGTGCCCTGAATCTGCCTTCCAGAATGAAGATTCTGATGATAACAAAACAGCAGGCTGACCAGTCAGACTCCTTTCTTGCACAGGGCGGCATCTGTATGCTTCGCGGTGAGGGGGATTATAAGAACTACTTCGAGGATACCATGCGTGCAGGTCACTACGAAAACAATGAAAAAGCTGTGGAACTCATGATCCGGAGCTCCAACAGCATTATCCGCGATCTTATCCGCCATAACGTCACCTTCCAGCGCGATGAGAACGGTGAGCTTGCATTCACCAGAGAAGGTGCACATTCCCAGCCAAGAATCCTCTTTTATGAAGATGTGACAGGAAAGCAGATCACCCAGACACTTCTTGGAGAGGCACTGACCAGAGAGAATATCGAAATCTGTGAATATATGACCATGGTGGATCTGATCTCCAGAGACAATATCTGCGGCGGCGTCATCGTAATGGATGAACAGAATAATGTATATCCGATCCGTTCTCCGCATATAGTGCTTGCCTGCGGTGGTCTGGGAGGACTTTATAAGAACTCTACAAACTTCCCTCATATTGCCGGAGACGGACTTGGAATTGCGATGAAGCACCAGGTAGAACTGGAGCATCTGGATTACATACAGATCCATCCGACTACCTTATATTCCCGCAAACCGGGCAGACGTTTCCTGATCTCAGAATCTGTAAGAGGGGAAGGCGCACTTCTGTATGATAAGAACGGACAGAGATTTACAGAAGAACTTCAGCCGAGAGATCTTTTGAGCCAGGCTATTTTTGCACAGATGGAAAAGGATGATACAGAATTTGTATGGGAAGATATGCGTCCACTTGGTGAAAATACCATTCTGAAACACTTCCCGAATATTTTCAAAAGATGTATGGAAGAAGGATTTGACCCGCGCAAAGAGCCGATCCCGGTAGTTCCGGCGCAGCATTACTTTATGGGAGGAATCAAGGTGGACTTAGGAAGCCGCACTTCCATGAAAGGTCTGTATGCCTGCGGTGAGACAAGCTGCAATGGTGTTCACGGCAAGAACCGCCTGGCAAGCAATTCCCTTCTGGAATCTCTGGTCTTTGCAAGAAGAGCCGCAGATGATATAGTATTTGGTGACAAGCCGGAGAAATGCCCGGTAAATACAATTGATACAAATATCTATGAAGACCGTAACGTGATCCTTGATGGTTATCACAAAATGGTATGGAATGAAATCGAAAGGATGAAAAGAGCATGAATGAAATTACAATGAAAATGCAGGCAGATCAGCTGATCCGTATGGCATTACAGGAAGATATCACAAGTGAGGACGTTTCCACAAACGCAGTTATGCCAACTGCAACCAGAGGAACGGTTGACCTGATTGCAAAGGAAGACGGAGTTATTGCAGGTCTTGACATTTACGCAAGAGTATTTACGATCCTTGATGAGAAAACAGAGATCAGTTTTTTCTGTAAGGACGGTGACGAAGTCAAAAAAGGCGAACTGATGGCAACTGTAACAGGCGATATCCGTGTTCTTCTTTCCGGAGAGCGTGTGGCACTCAATTATCTTCAGAGAATGAGTGGTATTGCAACTTACACCAGACAGGTTTCCAAACTTCTGGAGGGAAGCAAGGTTACTCTTCTCGATACCCGTAAGACTACACCGAACTGCCGTGTGTTTGAGAAATACGCAGTAAGAGTCGGCGGCGGATGCAACCACAGATATAATCTTTCCGATGGAGTTCTTCTTAAAGATAACCATATCGGAGCAGCAGGAAGTGTTACAAAGGCAGTGCAGATGGCAAAAGCATATGCTCCGTTTGTACGTAAAATCGAGATCGAGGTAGAAACTCTTGAGCAGGTCAGAGAGGCCGTGGAAGCGGGAGCGGATATCATCATGCTTGACAATATGACTCCGGAAGTGATGAGACAGGCGGTTGAACTGATCGATGGAAGAGCACAGACAGAGTGTTCCGGAAATATTACAAAAGAAAACATCCAGAAGATCCGTGAGATTGGAGTAGACTTTGTTTCCAGCGGTGCACTGACACATTCCGCACCAATCCTTGATATTTCAATGAAAAATCTTCATGCAGTGTGAGAGGGAGGAAGATCATGAATACTGCGGAAAGACGCGGAGAAATTTTAAAGATCCTTCATGATGCGGATACTCCGATAGCCGCAAGAGAACTGGCAGGCAGATTTGGTGTCAGTCGTCAGGTGATCGTACAGGATCTGGCGGTGATCCGGGCCTCTACGCCAGGAATATTATCTACAACCAAAGGTTATGTGATCCAGCAGGACAGCAGTTTTACAAGAGAATTCAAGGTTCGTCACAGTCAGGAGAAAGCAGCGGCTGAGCTGAATCTGATCGTGGACTGCGGCGGCCATGTCAAAAATATCAGCATCAGTCATCGCGTTTACGGACGGGTGACTGCAGAGATGGATATCCGGTCCAGACAGGATGTGAATGAGTTTGTCCAGGCACTTCAGAACAGTCATTCCACAGTGCTTTCAAATGCGACTTCAGGTTATCATTATCATCTTGTTGAGGCATCCAGCGAAGAACGGCTCGATCTGATCGGGAAACAGCTGGGAGAAGCGGGCTTTCTTGCACCGCTTCAGCCATGGGAAGAGACTACAGGAAAGGGAAAGATAAAGTTATGACGATCAAAGAAATTCAGCAGGAGATTCTGCGAATGAAGAAAGAACAGGATGTCTGCATTCTTGCACATGCTTATCAGGGACAGGAGATCCTGGAAGTTGCAGATTATATGGGAGATTCCTACGGACTCAGTGTACAGGCATCCAAGAGTGACTGCAGCGGCGTGATCATGTGCGGTGTACGTTTTATGGCAGAAACCTGCAAGATCCTGAGCCCGGACAAAAAGGTATGGCTTGCGAATCCGGTTGCAGGATGTCCGATGGCAGAGCAGCTTGACCTTGAGGGGCTTCGTAAACTCAAAGCCGAGTATCCGGATTATTCCGTTGTTGCCTATATCAACACGACTTCTGAACTGAAAACAGAATGTGATGTGTGCGTGACATCTTCTTCAGCGGTTCAGATCTGCAGCAAAATTGACAACGACAAGATCCTTTTTATTCCGGATCCGAATCTTGGTCACTTTGTAGCTGAGAAGCTTCCGGAAAAAACTTTCGCATTCTACAAAGGAGGATGTCCAAGACATATCGTAGTCAGTGCAAAAGATGTCGAGAAAGCAAAACAGGCACATCCTGATGCACTTCTTCTGGTACATCCGGAATGTCGTGAGGAAGTTGTGGAGAAAGCAGACTATGTTGGTTCTACAACAGGAATCATGGATTTTGCAAAGAAATCTCCGAACAAAGAATTTATCATCGGAACAGAGAACAGCATTGTGGAGCATTTACAGTTTGAATGTCCGGATAAGAACTTTTATCCGCTGTCTGTCATGCTGACCTGCATGAATATGAAGATCACAACACTGATGGATATTTACAACTGTCTCAAAGGAACAGGCGGAGAAGTGATCGAACTTCCGGAGAATGTAATGGAAGGAGCCGGTCGCTGCATTAATCGTATGGTAGAACTCGGAGGCTGATAAAAAATTAAAACTGCCGTTCGCGGATACTATAGTCGGTATCATGGTGCGGGCGGCAGTTTTTTATATGGAAATAAAAAAAGACAGTCACTGACGGTTTGTGACTGTCCTTTTAATTATAAGCTTATAATTAAAAAATGCAATTTCCTAAATTAGCCAATGCTGTTGACAGCTTTAGACAGACGGGAAATCTTTCTTGCACAGTTGTTTTTGTGATAAACACCCTTGGATGTTGCTTTGCTGATTGTAGAGATAGCCTCTGTAAGAGCAGCCTGTGCAGCAGCTTTATCGTTTTTCTGAACTGCAGTTTCTACTTTTTTGATGGAAGTTTTAACAGCAGAACGGATAGATTTGTTTCTAGCAGCTTTAGTTCTGTTTACTAAAATTCTTTTCTTTGCAGATTTGATGTTAGCCAATTGGTACACCTCCATTTCAGATTTATAATAATGTGTCGTTGTCACAGAAACAGACACGGGCGTTCCTGTAAACATGCTTATATATATTATTATATTTCTCCATGATTGTCAATAGGAAAATCCATAAATGTCAAAAAAAGGACGAAATGCGGTACATAATTCTCCCGGGAATTACAAAAAGTAATAGTAATGGTTCAGTACTTTCAAAGTTACGCGAGAGATTTCCTGCTGAACAGGTATGGGAAACACAACAAATCACAGCATCAGGAGGGTACGATATGACTGGCGGCAGAAGAATTCGAACAGACCTTGCACTGGAAACGACGGAGCGGTTTGCACAGGAAAATACGGAGATCCGTGGCGTGGAAATCCAGGAAGACTACGATGAGGAAAAAGATATCCGGACAACGGTCGTGAAGATTGTTACAGAAAACGGAGCGAAGTCCATGGGGCGGCCGCAGGGAACCTACATTACCATAGAAGCTCCGGATCTTTCAAACGCGGATGAGGATTATCACAGGGAAATTTCCCAGGAGATTTCACGACATCTGCGGGAACTGATCAATCTTGAAAAAGAAAAATCAATCTTGGTTGTGGGTCTTGGAAATGCGGCGATCACAGCAGATGCACTGGGACCGCATGTGATTGAGAATCTTCATATGACGCGGCATCTTATAAGAGAGTATGGACTTCGAGGGATCGGGCAGGAAAAAATGCACTGCGTCAGCGGGATCATTCCGGGTGTTATGGCACAGACAGGGATGGAGACTGCGGAGATCGTGCAGGGCGTTGTTTCAGAGACAAAACCGGATGTGGTGGTTGCGATTGATGCACTCGCAGCACGGAGTGTACGGCGGCTGAATCGGACGATCCAGATCACAGATACGGGAATCCATCCGGGATCCGGCGTGGGAAACCACAGAAATGGGCTTACGGAAGATAATCTTCAGGTAAAAGTGATCGGGATCGGCGTGCCGACAGTTGTGGATGCGGCGACGATCGTGCATGACTCGATGGAGCATCTTCTGGATGCACTGGAGGAAACAGAGCAGAAGGAATTTCTGGAGGAGATGATCGCACCGAATCTTTACAGTATGTTTGTGACACCGAAGGATGTGGATGAGACAGTGAAATATCTGAGCTTCACGATCTCGGAAGGGCTGAACATCGCTTTTTCTGAAGTGTGATCTTCATCAGAAGAAGCAATTGCTGTGAATGAAAGGAACGGGCATAATTCCGAGATTTTTATCATAGGATACCTTGAAAGAGGTGATTCTGTGACAAGGACCCGGAAGACGATCTGTACCCTCATGTGTCTGGCTTTTTTTGCTGTGCTGGCAGTGATGCCGGGTTCTTTTATCATGCAGAAAAATGTGTACAGGCAGCTTCCGCTGTTTCGATTTCTTGAGCGGAAAGCCGCCCGTGATTTCCAGCGGAAAGATCCCGATACGTATGCGAAGATTGTGGAAAACCATACGGAATACCTCGGTGCGATGGTGGAAAAAGAGAATGAAGAGGTGCGGAAGGAGCAGGAGAAGGTCGAGGGACAGGCTCACAAAGAAGCAGCAGACAAGCAGAAGAAAGATTCTGAAAAAGAAACAGAGAAATCTCAGCGGAACAAGCCGGTCACTGCCACACCGGAAGTAACACAGGCCGTTCTGGTTTCAAATAACATACAGCCTGCACCGCGCATCGACCTCTCACCGCAGACCCTCGCAGATTACAATTATCTTATGAACCAGTTTTTTATCGTGGATTCGCAGACCACCACAAATGCAGATCAGTTAAACGCGGCAGAACTTCTCGGAGAAGATCTGACCATACAGAAAGATGCCGCAAAACCGCAGATCCTGCTCTATCATACACACTCGCAGGAAGCTTTTGCGGATTCAAAGGAGGGGGAGGTCGAAGATACGATCATCGGCGTGGGAAATTACCTGACAGAACTATTGACAAAAAACTACGGATATCAGGTGATCCACGTAACAGAAGCCTTCGATATGGAAAGCGGTGAGCTGGACCGCAGTGCCGCCTACGACTATGCAGGAACGTATCTGGAAACGATACTGGAAGAAAATCCTTCTATAGAAGTCGTGATAGATCTTCATCGTGACGGCGTGCCCGAAAACCGACATCTCGTGACCGAAATCAATGGAAAACCGACTGCACAGATCATGTTTTACAATGGATTAAGCTATACGATCGCGAGAGGAAGCCTTGATTATCTGCCGAACCCATACATTCAGGACAACCTGGCGTTTTCATTCCAGATGGAATACCAGGCGGCACAGTATTATCCGGATTTTTACAGAGGTATCTACCTCGCCGGATACCGTTACAACCTCCACCTGCGCCCAAGATCCGTCCTCGTCGAAGCCGGAGCCCAGACCAACACCGTCCAGGAAGTAAAAAACGCTATGGAACCCTTCGCAGATATTTTGAATCGGGTGCTGCAAAATTGAAAAACTGTGCGTCGCATTCTCGTTGCTTCAGTAGTAGTGATGAGTTAGACGCGCAAATTTTTTACAAAAAACATAAAAGAGAGTTTTATTGGACCTAAAAAGAG